>JBDWKL010000004.1 GCA_039973685.1 Hyphomicrobiales bacterium | reverse complement strand
AACGAAAAAATCGGCCGCGAATCTTATCGCCCGAATGATCGTATCCGTGTTTTCATCAAAGACGTTCGTCGCGAACAGCGCGGCCCACAGATCTTTTTGTCGCGTACTGCGCCAGAGTTCATGGCTGAATTGTTCAAGATGGAAGTCCCTGAAATCTACGACGGTATCATCGATATCAAAGCTGTGGCACGTGACCCAGGTTCACGCGCTAAGATTGCTGTGATTTCTCATGATGGCTCAATCGATCCGGTTGGTGCCTGTGTTGGTATGCGTGGTTCACGTGTTCAAGCAGTTGTGAACGAGCTACAGGGTGAAAAAATCGATATCATTCCTTGGAATGATGATCAGCCAACCTTCCTTGTGAACGCATTGCAGCCGGCCGAAGTATCCAAAGTTGTTTTGGATGAAGAGGCCGGAAAGATCGAAGTTGTTGTTCCTGAAGAGCAGTTGTCTTTGGCAATTGGTCGTCGTGGTCAAAACGTACGATTGGCGTCTCAGTTGACGGGTCTTGATATCGACATCATGACCGAAGCAGATGAATCTGCGCGTCGTCAAAAAGAATTCGAACTGCGTACTAAGCTGTTCATGGACAATTTGGACCTTGATGAGTTCTTTGCTCAGCTCTTGGTTGCTGAAGGTTTCACAAACCTCGAAGAGGTTGCATACGTCGAAGTCGAAGAGCTTTTGGTTATTGATGGCGTTGATGAAGGCACAGCTGGCGAATTGCAGGCCCGTGCCCGCGACGTACTGGAAGCACAGAATAAGGCCGCACTTGATGCAGCCCGTGCGCTAGGTGTTGAAGATAGCCTGGTTGATTTTGAAGGTCTGACACCCCAAATGTTAGAAGCGCTTGCAAAAGATGACGTGAAAACGTTGGAAGACTTTGCAACATGTGCTGACTGGGAATTGGCTGGCGGTTGGACCACTGACAACGGCGAACGCATCAAAGATGACGGTGTTCTGGAACCATTCGACATTTCTTTGGAAGATGCGCAAAACATGATTATGACAGCCCGCGTCTCACTGGGTTGGGTTGATATTGCGGATCTAGAAGAAGAAGCGGAAGAAGACGAAACCGATGCGGAGGGATCCGAAGCCTGATCGTAGGCTTCGGGAGTACCTGATGGGTCGCGGTGGCGTCACAAAAGACCGGCAAGACGGTCCAGATCGCAAGTGCATTGCCACGGGCGAAGTGCAACCTGTTTACGGGTTGATCCGCTTTGTTGTAGGGCCGGAAAATGTAATTTATCCTGATGTTTCGGGTAAATTACCGGGACGCGGAATTTATGTCGCTGCGGATCGTGACGCGTTGGAAACAGCAGTGAGCAAAAAGCTGTTCTCACGCGGTGCCAAGCAACAGGTTACTGTACCTGATGATTTGGTAGATGAGGTTGAACGCCAGTTGGCGCGCAAGGTGGTCGATTTGATCGCAATGTCGCGCAAGGCTGGTTCGGCTGTTGCTGGGTATGAAAAGACCAAAGCGTGGCTGCAATCTGAAGAAGCGCAAGTTCTGTTTCAGGCCGTTGACGGCTCTGGCCGGGGCAAGTCGAAATTGAGTACACCGCACTATGGCAGCTACATCGGCTGGCTAACGTCGGAAGAATTGGGTTTGGCGTTTGGGCGTCAAATTGTGATACATGGGGCGCTCGCCTCTGGTGGACTGACCAAACGTGTTGTAGAGGAAGCCCAGCGGTTACGGGGCGTGCGACGCGCAAGTATAGATGGCGAGGGTTCTGACTCCGCCCATCTGAAAGGATAGACGAGCTAAATGAGCGATAATGACGGTAAAAAAACATTGGGTCTGAGCGGCGGCACCCGCCCAGGCAATGTGAAGCAAAGCTTCAGCCACGGACGGACTAAGAACGTCGTCGTCGAAACCAAGCGTAAGCGCGTTGTGGTACCAAAACCTGGTGCAGCAAACAGAGCGAATGCCGCAGCACCGCTGGGTGTAAGCGATCCATCCAAGCGCCCTGCAGGGATTTCCGATGCTCAAATGGAGCGTCGCTTGAAAGCTGTTCAGGCTGCCAAGGCCCGTGAAGCCGAAGAGCAGGCAGCACGCGAAGCAGATGAAAAGGCCCGTGCCGAAGAGCGTGAGCGCCGTCGTGCTGAGATCGAAGCTAAAGAAGCGGAAGAAAAAGCCCGCGAAGAAAGCCTGAAAGCGAAAGCTGAAGAAGAAGCTCGTAAAGCAAAAGAAGCCGAAGCAGCAGCGCAAGCCGCAGCAGCTCCAGCACCTACGCCTTCAGCTCCTCGCGCGACGCCAAATCGTGGCGGACCTGCACCAGCTGCAACGCCTCGTAAAAACGAGCGTGAAGCGCAAGCTCGTCCAAAAGGTGGCCGTGATGATGGTCGCCGTGGCGGTAAATTGACTGTGAACCAAGCTTTGACAGGTGGCGCAGGTCGTCATCGTTCAATGGCGTCTATGAAGCGTAAGCAAGAGCGTGCGCGTCAAAAAGCGATGGGCGGCACGGTCGAGCGCGAAAAGGTATTGCGTACGGTTAATCTGCCTGAAGCCATCGTGGTTTCTGAATTGGCAGCACGTATGACTGAGCGCGTTGGTGATGTTGTTAAATCACTCATGACAATGGGTATGATGGTAACACAAAACCAAACCATCGACGCAGATACAGCTGAGCTGATCATCGAAGAATTCGGCCACACAGTGAACCGCGTTTCCGATGCAGACGTTGAAGACGTGATTAATGTTGTCGAAGATAACGCAGATGATCTGAAACCACGTGCACCTGTTGTCACTATCATGGGTCACGTTGACCACGGTAAGACATCTTTGCTCGATGCGCTTCGTAATGCGAAAGTCGTGTCTGGCGAAGCCGGCGGGATTACGCAGCATATTGGTGCTTATCAGGTTAAGACAAAAAGTGGCGCGATGTTGTCGTTCCTTGATACACCAGGTCACGCGGCGTTTACGTCTATGCGTTCCCGTGGTGCTCAAGTAACTGATATCGTCGTTCTGGTTGTCGCGGCGGATGATGCTGTGATGCCACAGACGGTTGAGGCGATTAACCACGCGAAAGCGGCTGGCGTTCCCATGATTGTTGCGATCAACAAGATCGACAAGCACGAAGCTAACCCGCAAAAAGTGCGCACCGATTTGCTACAGCACGAAGTGATCGTTGAAGCACTGTCTGGTGATGTTCAAGACGTCGAAGTTTCAGCGCAAACTGGTCAAGGTCTTGATCAATTGCTTGATGCGATTGCGCTTCAGTCTGAGATTCTCGAACTTAAAGCGAACCCAGATCGCGCTGCTCAAGGCGCTGTGATTGAAGCCAAGCTTGACGTGGGTCGTGGACCTGTTGCGACTGTTCTGATTCAAACCGGTACTTTGCGCCAAGGCGACATTTTTGTTGTTGGTGAGAAATACGGTAAGGTTCGTGCGTTGATCAACGATAAGGGTGAGCGCATCAAAGAAGCTGGACCATCAGTTCCTGTTGAAGTTCTTGGCCTTAATGGCACACCTGCTGCGGGCGACGTTTTGAACGTGACCGAAACAGAAGCGCAAGCTCGTGAGATCGCGGAATACCGTGAAAAAGCGGCGAAAGATAAGCGTGCAGCTGCTGGTGCGGCGACGACCCTTGAGCAATTGATGGCGAATGCTAAGGCGAACGAGAGCGTTAGCGAATTGCCAATATTGGTGAAAGCGGATGTTCAAGGTTCTGCTGAGGCGATCGTCCAAGCCATGGAAAAAATCGGCAATGATGAAGTCCGCGTTCGTGTCCTACACTCAGGTGTGGGCGCGATTACCGAGACAGACATTGGTTTGGCAGAAGCGTCAAATGCGCCTGTTATTGGCTTTAACGTTCGCGCGAATGCATCAGCGCGTAATACGGCCCATCAGAAGGGTGTCGAAATTCGCTACTACTCGGTTATTTATGACCTTGTGGATGATGTGAAAGCAGCCGCGTCTGGCTTGCTCAGCGCCGAAATCAGAGAGAACTTTATTGGTTACGCGACCATTAAAGAGGTCTTTAAGGTTACGGGTGTTGGTAAAGTTGCTGGCTGTATGGTTACCGAAGGTGTTGCACGCCGTTCTGCGGGAGTTCGTTTGCTGCGTGACAACGTGGTTATTCACGAGGGCACACTGAAAACGCTTAAGCGCTTTAAGGACGAAGTTGCTGACGTCAAATCTGGTTACGAATGTGGTATGGCGTTTGAACGCTATGAAGACATCCGTGCAGACGACGTTATTGAGATCTTTGAGCGTGAAGAGATCACTCGTACGCTAGACTAGGCGATTTGATCAAAATGAATAAAAAAGGGGAAGGTATTAACCTTCCCCTTTTTCGTTTCAAATTCGCTTATCTCAAAGCCAGTCTCTTAGGACTGGGATCAGCGGGATATCGGCCGCCGGCATTGGATAGTCTCGCAATTGATTTGGGCGCACCCATTTCAGGGCCTGATTCTCGAGAGACATTGGTGTGCCTTCCCATTTGCGACAGGCAAATAGCGGCATGAGCAGATGAAAATCATCGTAGCTATGGCTTGCGAAGGTAAGCGGCGCTAAGCAGCTTTCCCAAGTGTTAATACCTAGTTCTTCTTCGAGCTCGCGGACAAGCGCGGCTTCAGGGGTTTCCCCAACTTCAACTTTCCCGCCCGGGAATTCCCAGAGGCCTGCCATTGATTTTCCTTCAGGGCGTTGGCCCAACAGGACGCGACCGTCGACATCGATCAGGGCTACGGCGGAAACCAGAACAACCTTCATGAGCGATAATCTGCGTTGATGGAAATATAGCCGTGCGTCAAATCGCAGGTCCAAAGGGTGGCTGTACCATCGCCCATTCCAAGGTCGATATTGATATCGATTTCTTGTTTTTTCATCAGTGCCGCTGCGTCTGCTTCGCGGTAGTTTGGATTAACCCAGCCTTTTGTCGCAACGTTTACATCCCCGAATGAGATGGAAATCAGATCACGATCTGCGGGCGCGCCGGATTTACCAATAGCCATCACGATCCGACCCCAGTTGGGATCTTCCCCAGCGATTGCGGTTTTTACCAGCGGAGAATTCGCAATGGCCAGTGCGTGGGTTTTTGCAACGGCATCATCAACCGCTCCAGTCACTTGTATCTCGACAAGTTTGGTTGCGCCCTCACCGTCGCGTACAACTTGTTGAGCGAGGTCCAGCATGAGGGTGTGTAGCGCGGATGCGAAATCCTCACTCTTTGTGGCATCAACCTCAGAGGCACCAGTTGCGGCCATGATAAGGCTATCGGATGTCGATGTGTCGCTATCCACAGTGATGCAATTGAATGTTTTATCCGACGTGTCAGATACTAATTTCTGCAACGCCGATTGCTCAAATAAAGCGTCGGTAAAAATGTAGACCAGCATTGTCGCCATATCGGGCGCGATCATACCGGAGCCTTTGGCTATCCCAACAATCTGCAGTGTTTTACCATCGATCTGTACAGATTGTGCAGACCCTTTGGCGTAGGTGTCGGTTGTCATGATGGCGTGAGCCGCGGCCTCGACACCGGCGGCAGTTTGATTTATCTCCAGCGTTTTAAGACTGTCGATGATACGGTCGTGCGCAAGTGGTTCACCGATGACGCCCGTTGATGACGTATATATACGGTTTTCAGGAACGTTACATGTTTTCGAAACCGCGCTACAGATTGCGCTCACGGATTCCTGCCCATTCTTGCCAGTAAATGCATTGGCGTTCCCAGAGTTCACAAGAATCACAGCGGGCGCAGAAGTGTCTAGGCCCAGCTTTGACTGACAATCCAACACGGGTGCTGCCCGTGTCGTTGACTTTGTGAATACGCCTGCAATCGATGTGCCTGCGCTTAGTTTGGCAAGCATGACATCGTCACGCCCTTGATACCGTACGCCCGCAGCAACAGTTGCGAATGTGACGCCATCCACCGCTGGCAAGTTAGGAAACTGATCAGGTGCCAGCGGAGATTTTGTCATCGTATCGGCCATTTTTTTATTCGACAATCGCGAGGTCGGAAATGATCTCTGGATCGATGCTCTCGGCTCCGCTTTCGTCGATCTCAGAGTTTGCACGCAAGTTCTCAATAACTGCGTTTACAGCAGTCTCTTGAATTTGACCCTGAAGTTGTGCGCGGGCTTCTTCTAACGTTGGCGCGCTAGCATTGCGTGTTTCATTCAGAATGATGACATGCCAGCCAAACTGGGTTTCGACAGGAGCAGAGACTGCGCCGACTTCCAGCTCAACGACAGCCGCTTCAAAGGACGGTACCATTGCCCCCTTACCGAACCAACCCAAAGAACCACCATTTGGACCAGATGGGCCAGTGGATTTTTCCTGTGCCGTTGCTACGAAATCTGCACCGCCGTCTAGATCAGCTTTGATCGCAAGTGCCTCTTCTTTGGTTTCGACTAGAATGTGGGATGCATTGTATTCTTGTGTCGGTTCTACGTTTGCGTATTCCGCATTGTAGGCTTTTTGAATGGCTTCATCTGTCAAAGCTTCGGCCAGTGCGGCCTCAACACGTTCACCAGCGATCAAAGAACGCTCTTCGTTTTCCAAAGACAAGGTCACACGTGGTGGCAAATCGCCAGAAAAGTCATCGGCTAAAAGCGTTTGATCGACAAGTTGCTTGAGGATGCCATCAAACAAAACGCTTGCTGGCAGCTGTTGGTATTGCTCTGGCAATGTCGCACGGGCAACAATCATATGGCCGATAGTGATTTCTTTGCTGTTCACTGTAGCTACGACAGTGCTCGCATCCTGAGCAGTCGCAGGAACGGCTAAAGTTACAGCAAGGCCTAAAGCGGCGATAAAGTTGAGACGTTTTTGCATTGTTTAGTCCTATGGTTATGGGTCACGGCAGTGCGCAACATTGACACGGTATGATGTGGCCCTTACATCCGCTAAGGCATGGTTCGGGATCGATCCTTACCCTGTATCTATGGCCTGTACACGGGTCGGGCAAGCGCTTGCTGCAAAAGACAACTAACCATCGGCTTGGAGTACTTATGCTTGGTTTCGGAACACTTACGAAAAAGATCTTTGGGACAGCCAATGATCGTAAAGTTAAAGCAATCCGTCCGTTGGTGGAAAAGATCAATGCGTTAGAGCCTGAGTTCGAAGGGTTATCTGACGAAGAGTTGATTGCTAAGACCCGCGAATTTGCCGAACGCGCCAATAATGGCGAGAGTTTGGATAGTCTTTTGCCTGAAGCTTTCGCCAATTGCCGCGAAGCGGCCAGACGCGCATTGGGTTTACGTGCCTTTGACGTACAGTTGATGGGCGGGATTTTCCTACATCAAGGCAACATTTCTGAAATGAAAACCGGCGAGGGTAAAACCCTTGTTGCAACATTCCCTGCCTACCTGAACGGTTTGACAGGCAAGGGTGTGCACGTTGTTACCGTGAACGAATATTTGGCCAAACGTGATGCCGAATGGATGAGCAAAGTGTTCGCTGCTCTTGGTTTGACCACGGGTGTCGCGGTTGGTGATGCGTCTCAAGAAGATAAGCAAGCGGCCTATGAGTGTGATATCACTTATGCGACGAACAATGAGCTAGGTTTCGATTATCTGCGCGATAACATGAAATCTGAGCTGAGTCAGATTTTCCAAAAAACGCATAACTTTGCGATCGTGGATGAAGTCGATAGTATCTTGATCGATGAAGCGCGTACGCCTTTGATTATTTCTGGTCCTGCCGAAGATCGATCTGAGATGTACCTTACTATTAACGGTGTGATCCCATCTTTGTTGGACGAACACTTTGAGTTAGACGAGAAAACCCGCAATGTGACCTTTACCGATGAAGGCAACGAATTTCTCGAGGAGCAGTTGCGTGCGCGCGGTTTGCTAGATCAAGACGCCACGCTTTATGATCCTGAAAGCACCAGCTTGGTTCACCACATCAACCAAGGTTTGCGTGCTCACAAGTTATTCCAGCGGGATAAAGATTACATCGTTCGTGACGGCGAAGTTGTTTTGATTGATGAATTTACAGGCCGGATGATGGCGGGTCGCC
>JBDWKL010000003.1 GCA_039973685.1 Hyphomicrobiales bacterium | reverse complement strand
CGTTACTAAACGCCCAACTTTCGCTGATTAAAGCCAAAACTATGATTTTAATGGAAGTCTTGGCAGGGGCAGCAGGATTCGAACCCGCGACCTACGGTTTTGGAGACCGTCGCTCTACCAACTGAGCTATACCCCTTCAAGACGACCGACCTGATACACGATGCGATTCTCTATTTCCAGTATTATTTCTATTTTGACGCAAGATTTCTGACGAATAATGATTTGGAGCGAATCTAATTGCTCCTGAAATGCTTCTGGTCATCACGAAAAACGTGAACACCGCCGTGATCTGCCCCCAGAAACCCACAATTGCGGCAACGAACAGGTAAGTTTTGTACCAGTTATCCAGTAATGTAACCCATGGGTTTCTGCCATTTTGCTCATTTGGACTGATATTTTGTTGCTTTTTTGCACCTACTAATCAGCAACTGCACCTCCTGAGCGTTTTTAGGTTTGCGTCACAGCAATCATCTGTCATGTATGTTTTGTGTTCGATTTCTTTTCTAACTGGAGAAACAAGTGAAAAAATCATCTCTCAAAGCTCTACTCGCCGGCACAGTTGCTGCTGGTGTAATGAGCACATCAGCGTTCGCGGCCGATTTGGACGTAGAACCAGCTAAAGAATACGTAGAAGTAGGTTCATTCAAAGGTTCTATCCTTCTTCCAGGTACTGGCGTTTCATTCAAAGTGGGCGGCTATGCTAAAGGCGACGTAATCTTCCGCTTCAACGATTTTGGTTCAGGCTTCGGCGACCTTAACGAAACTGCCCTAACAGGCGGCGGTGCATTCGCTGGCGTTGGTGGTGACCAAACGCGTTTCCACGCAGCTCAAACTCGCATCAACTTCGACGCTCGTACAACAACTGATCTCGGTTCTGCACGTGCATTCATCGAAGGCGATTTCTTCAGCTTTGACGATGGCGCTGGTGTTAACGAATCTGTATCAAACAGTGAACGTTTCCGTCTTCGTCACGCTTTTGCTGAACTCGGCGTTGAAAGCCTTGGCGGTACACTTTTGATTGGTCAAACTTGGACAAACTTTGGTGACCTTGGTTCATACGCAAACACACTCGACTTTAACGGTCCAAACGCTCAAGTGTTTATCCGTCAAGCTCAGGTTCGTTGGACACAGCCAATCAGTGACTCAGTGACACTTTCTATTGCTGCAGAAAACCCAGAAATCAGCACTGGTTTGAGTGCTGCGATTACTAACCCAGGCGGAACTGGCCTTGGTGGTTTGCTTGCAGAAGATAGTGACTCAGACGGTCTTGATACTTTCCCTGATTTCACAGCACGTCTAGCAGCTAAAACTGCATTCGGTAACTTCAGTGTAGCTGGTTTGGTTCGTTTCCTCGAACTTGACACAAATGCTGCAAGAGCTGCGAATGCTAATGGTGCTAACGTTCCGGTTACTGACGACTCAACAATTGGTTTCGGTATCCAAGTAGCTGGTACAATTAATGTCGGTGAAAAAGACAAGTTCCGTTTCCAAGCTAACTACGGTCAAGGTATTGGTCGTTACTTGCAGTTTGGTCCAAACGCAATTCAAATCGATGCAGATGGCGATCTTTCTACTGACGACGCTTTCGGTATCACAGCTTCATACCAGCACTTCTGGTCTGACCAACTTCAGTCAAACTTGGTTGGTGGCTACACATTCGTTGACAACAACACAACAAGCACGCTTGCACCAGTTGAAAACGAAGAAATCTATGCTGCGATCAACTTGATCTACTCACCACGTAGCAACATAAACCTAGGTATCGAAGGCAACTACCAGCGCTTTGAATCAGACAATGGCGTTACAGATACTTCAGTTGATGGTTTCTCACTACAAACATCACTACAGTTCTCATTCTAATATCTTAGAATATAGAATTTCTGAAACCGCCGGCCTTTTGGTCGGCGGTTTTTTTATGTCTTAAGCTAAGCTTCGTTTTTAGAAACGCGCCCATCACTCGCAATGATCGGCAAAGTGGAAAGGCCCTGTTTCTTGGGCGCCTCATGAGTTGCAGGCCAGTGATAGGATAAAACGCGATTTCGATTAAACGGGCGAATGCTCACGCGATTTCCCTGATTGCCGCCAATAACCATCAAGTTGCCGAAACGATCTTTCCCAACCACAAAGCCCACATGACCATAAGCGCCCTTCTTTGAACCGCGCCACATGCTGACAACGCAACCAACCGCTGGCCCTGACAAGACGCGCCCCCAGCCCTTCCAATAAAAAGACCGCGCCGCCGCAGAACGTGGCGAGCGAATACCAGCCTCTTCCAGAGGCACCACAAGCATATCCCGCACACCACGGCGTCTCATCATTGCGGAACGGCAGTCCAAGCTTAATCCACCATTCCAAGATTTTTGGATTATGCTTGCTACCGCGATACTCACGAAGACCTAGATAACTGGTCGCAAGTTTGAGCCATACTGGGTAGGCGCTTTTATCCGGCTTGCCCTCAGATTTACCTGAATTAGAGCTGCGCTCCATGTTGGGTTGAACAGCCATCCGCCCCTCATACAAAGCAGCCTTCGTCAGCGGACCAACATAAGAGCGGGCACGAAGTCCAGCACTTTTCTTAAACTGAATAACAGCTCGTTCCGTCTTCGAACCCCATCTTCCATCAATGGGACCGGGATTAAATCCCTTATGTAGCAATGCTTTTTGTAATTTCTTCACTTCAGATCGTCGCATATCGTCTACCTTTCGTTTTCACAAAAGGTAAGTGGAAAAGGAGCCTTGAGTGTTTGTTTCAATATATCCCCGCTTTGTCGGCTCATTCGGTGTTGGCTGGATAGATCGATCAATCCCTGCCTAAACAACAAAAACTTCAGGCAAATACAAAAAATCCATTTGCAAGACCGAAAGTTTGCGTAAACTGACAGGCGATAAGTCCAGCGCTTTTAGGGGGAAAAAAATGGCTAATACAGGATTTAACGCAGGCGGAAGCGTGCTGGTTGCAGGCACTTTCGACACGAAATCACGGGAACTGAATTTCATTGCTGACCGCATGAAATCATTGGGTATTTCCGTCACACGCGTAGACCTTTCAACATCTGGGAATGCATCTGATTGTGACGTTAGTGCCCCAGATGTTGGAGCCTTCCATCCAGATGGCGTCGGTGCTGTACAAACCGGCGATCGCGGCACCTCTGTTGCAGGCATGAGCCAAGCATTTGAGGCGTGGATCCAAGCAGCAAGCAATGTCGGCGGCATCATCTCAGCTGGTGGCACAGGCGGCACAGCCCTTTCAACACCTGCCATGCGCGCCCTTCCTCTCGGCATTCCAAAGATCATGATTTCAACCGTCGCCTCTGGTGATGTTTCAGCCTATGTTGGCGCAAGCGACATAATGATGTTGCCGTCAATCAGCGACGTTCAGGGGCTCCACTCGATCTCTCGCCAGATCTTCTCAAATGCAGCTGATGCCATGGTCGGCCTTGTTCAAAACAAGCAAAGCCAACAAATTTCGGGCGGTGACGACAAGCCAAACCTCGGCATGACCATGTTTGGCGTGACCACAACCGCCATCCAGCAAATCTCTGCCCATGTCTCAGACGATTTCGAATGCCTCGTCTTCCACGCAACGGGCATCGGTGGCCGCTCTATGGAGAAGCTTGCTGATGATGGTTTCTTATCTGCCGTGCTGGACCTTACAACCACGGAAGTCTGCGATTTACTGTTTGGCGGCGTATTTGCTGCGACCGAAGATCGTTTTGGTGCCGTCATCCGCAAAGGCTTGCCTTATGTTGGGTCCGTCGGTGCGCTTGATATGGTGAACTTTGGTGCGCCAGACACAGTGCCTGCAAAATATGAAGGCCGCACCTTCTATGAGCATAACCCGCAGGTAACTTTGATGCGCACAACCGCAGAAGAAAACACCCAGATGGGCCACTGGATCGCAGATCGCTTGAACCAAATGACTGGCCCCGTCCGCTTCTTCCTGCCTGAAGGTGGTGTCTCAGCCATTGACGCACCGGGCGCACCGTTTGAAGATAAAGCCGCCCGCAAAGCATTGTTTGATGCGATTAAAGAACGGGTTCAAGAAACGGAAAACCGCAAGCTAATCACAAGCCCGCATCACATCAATGATGAAGCATTCGCACAAGAATGTGTGGCGGCACTAAGAGAAGTAACGGCTTAGAAAAAAGCTACAACTATCTGATTAAATTACCCAATAATCTCGTCGGTACGGTCATCTGTTTCACCGTATCGACGCATGGTCGCGGGCTTCGTTCCCTCATAAGCGCGTTCAATATTGTCTTTGATCTTTGCGTTTTCACGCTCAAACAGGCAATTACCTTGAAGGTCTGAGGCGACCAAAAACGGCCCCATCTTATTGCAGCGGATCACCCACATGGCTTGCGCAATACCAAGCTCTTCATGCCAGTGCACCGCCTCAACATTTTCGACCCCACGGCCAAGCAACGCGCCCGTGCCGTAACCAACTGTGGTCAGATAGATCGCGCCATTTGGCACGAAATGCTCAAGATAGGTGTCATGGCTCATGCCGCCTTTGCCTACCACCAGCTTTGCACCAGATTTTGCAAGCCATTCGCCAATCCATTTGGCAAACCGGAAGGATGCAGTCGCCGTTACGGCGCCCAACTCAAAGGTGCCATCTTCGTTGATGCGAGCAGCGGGCGAACAATGGAAGTTCGCCGCACTTTGCTGCGGTAGCTCCATCGGAATATTGGCTTTTTCTTCTATGGCCCGCATATAAACGCCTTCGCGAGCCGTATACATTAAGCCATCCAGATAAACGATATCGCCAAGCCGAAGGTCTGCAAGTGCTTCAGCTGTTGGTGTTGTAGAAAGCCTTACCTCACGCGGTTTCATTCGGCGGCCTCCACGCTCTCAGGCATTTCCCAATCAACCGTTTCGCGGCGCTGATAATCCGTGAACCAGTCAGGGTCCGTGCGATATTCAACCCGCCCATCGCTATAAACGCGAGCAACAGCACGGCGTGACGATAGACAAAAAGCGTGGACGCTCATCTGCATCCCACCCGTGTGGCAATAACCAACCTCGATATTACAATCGACAACCATGGATTTACCCACAAAACCCATCGCACCCATGCCGATGGAATTGCCAAGTTCTTTGAGCTCGTCTTCCATCTCAGCAATGCGCGGATCGCTGTTTCGGTCGCCCACCGTGCGCAGGCACGCGGCCCGTTTGCCAAGCACCATGCAAGTGTCTTTCGAACCACCAAGACCAATCCCAATAATCGCGGGCTGGCACGCAAGGCCGCGTTTGCCAAAGGCAACAAGGCAATCGAGATAAAACCGCTTAATCCCCTCAATACCGTCAGACGGGAAAAGCATGCGGTAATCGGTTCCGAACAGCCCGCCCTTATGGACAGTAATCAGATCAACCCAATTGCCGCCAGGTTCATAGCCATATTCAATTTCAGGCGCGCCGATGCCCACATTGTTGTTATGATCTGTGCGCCATAATGGATGCACGCGGTTCGGGCGAAGTGGCACGCCGTTGGTGGCGTTGGCTGTGGCACGCCGCAGAGCTGTCTCCAGCGCTATCGGGCCGCCTTCAATCTGCGCTTCATTACCCATTTTTACATACCAACGCGGGCAGCCCGTGTCCCCACACATGGCGCGACGATCTTCTTTGGCTGCTTTATAATTTTCCAGCATGGCTTGCAGCACGAAGGATGATAAGTCCCCATCTTCAACACTTGCCGTCGCTTTCAACCCATCAAGATAATCTTGCGGTATCTCAATGGCCGCTTTGTCCATCAAGGTTTCTGCGGTTTTCTGGATCAAATCGATTGAAATCATTGCGCGGCCTCCACGAGCGTTTCAGGCTCCCCATCTGGCAGAATGGTCTCACCCGGTTTGACGATTGTAAAGCGCACAGCCTCGCGATGAACACTCAATTTATCGCCATCTTTCTTTGCAACCGTGAAATAACTCTCTTCAAGTGAACCTTGATCTGGGAAATCTTCGCGAAAATGCGCACCACGAGAGTTTTCGCGCTCTAAAGCGGCAAGACCAATAACCCGCGATACTTCGCAAAGGCTCGCCATATTGAGCCAGTCATGCCATGTGAGATTAAAGGCGAGATTGTCGCTGGCAATGCCCACATCATTAAGCTCTGCATGAATATCACCAACGCTATTCACACCGCGCTCCATCGCCGTCTTATTGCGCATCACGCCAACATCATCCCACATCGTTTCTTGCAATCGGTTTCTCAACGGCTGAACTAGCTGCGCAGCTTTAGATAATGGATGAATAGCGCGGGCAATCTCGGCATCAAGCACCCTCTCATCAGGGTCGCGCAAAGCGCCCATGCTTTGAATGTCTTGCGCCATCACATCACCCGCAACACCACCATAAACCGTGGAGTTTGCAACGCCATTGCCGCCAAGTCGGTTGGAACCATGGGCACCACCTGCATCTTCACCAGCGACATAAAGCCCTTCCATCGCCGTGCGCGTGTCCGCATCAACCACCACACCGCCCATAAAGTAATGCGCAGTCGGCACCACTTCTACCTTGCCAGCAGCAAGGTCAAACCCGCAATCAGCACAGCGCTTCACCATGCCTTTAAACTTTGAGGCGACAAAGTCTGGCCCCAAATGGCTCATGGAAATATATACGCCACCGTTTTCCGTCGTGTTGGATTTGCGCATCTCTTCAAAGATGCCACGGCTCACCACATCACGGGTCGCGCGTTCGCCTTTGTCGTCGTAATCATACATGAAGCGATTATCGTGACCGTTGAGCAAAATACCGCCCGCCCCGCGCAATCCTTCCTCTAGCACGGTACCCGTCATTTTCGTGCCCTCACCGGCTAATAAGCCCGTTGGGTGGAATTGCACCATCTCCATATCGCGAAGCGGCAAACCGGCTCTGAGCGCCATTGCAAGGCCGTCCATGGTCTTATCACCGGAGGGTGTGTGATATTTATACATAGTCGGCCCGCCGCCTGTTGCCATAAGCACAGTTTTGGCCCGCACAAAGCGGAAAACACCGCGCCGCATGTCAATCATAAGAACGCCAGAAAGCGCCGCGGCGTCCTTTGTCGGGATCAATCCAATCGCGCGGTGTTCTTGCATCTTCTCAATGCCAGATGTGAGCGCCTTTTCCATCAAGCGGTTGATAATCTCAATGCCCGTCAAATCGCCCTTGTGCACCGTGCGGTCTGCTGTTTGTCCTGCAAAGGCTTTTTGGTGCAACGAGCCATCACTGTTGCGGTCAAAGAAACAACCAAGCTCATTCTCAAGCTCTCGAATGCGCACCACGGCTTGCTCGCAAAGCTTCCATGCCATATCCTGATCTGGCAACCATTTGCCGCCGATGATCGTATCCATGAAATGACGTTCAACCGTATCACCGCCACCAAGCGCCACATTGTAACCACCCTGCACCATGCGCGTACAACCGCACTTACCGATCAACCCTTTGACTGCCATGGTGATCTTGGTGCCTACGGGCGCTGATTGCTTGGCGTGGAGTGCGGCAAACAGGCCTGCGCCACCTGAACCGAGGATCAGTATGTCAGTCTCATGATGTTCAACGGCTGGTTTCATGACTTAAGCCTACACCGCCTGCAAGAAAAAGAGGCCAGAAATAAACAACGACACCCCAACGCTAAAGGCGGCCAAGGTTTTCTGTCTGGGCGACCAAGGTAAAAATTCAAACGCCATCAAACGAAGCCCGCCGAAGATGTGAACGGCGAGCAAGAAGACCAAGCCGAACTCTGCGAACTTGACCAAGGGCAGTTCTGCCCAAGATAGAAACCCATCAAGTTTTTCAGGTGACGTGAGCGCATAAGAAAGCACCCAGAAATGAAACGGCAAAAACAGCGCTAAGGCGACACCAGAAATGCGGTGCAATAGAAAAGCCAGATAAAGCGGTTGTTGGCGGTGTGGTCTGATCATAACGCCGTCACCGCATAAACGGCGTTGATGCCAAGCGAGAACAGCAATAACCCGAGTGCGCCCGTCAATATATCGAGCGGTCGCCCCTTAAGGCCAAGATATTCATGGATGACCACCCGCAGGCCAATCGCTGCATGGATGGAGACGGCAACGACGAAGGTGCCGTAAAAGATCGCCCATGCCATGCTGCCCTGTGTTCTCGACAATATTTCGCCAGCCGATAAACCGCCCTGCACCGCATAGATCATCACTGCTATATGACCAAGAACCAGCGGTGCCATGATCAGAGCTGAGAGGCGTTGCAGCATGTAAAGACGCACGCCAAGCATTAATCCCGCCCCCGTTTAAAGAACGATGAAACAGTCGCCCGCTTGAGGCCAGCAATCGCCGCCATTGGGTCTAGCTCATTGGGACAGTAGTGCGTGCAATTACCGTGTGAATGGCAGGTGTGGCACCCTCCACTCTTTGACACGGCCTCCAAGATTGCTGATTGGTCAGCATCTTTGGCATCGTTATAAAGCGTCCATGCCCGTTGTAGCGCTGCTGGTCCTAGATAGTCAGGGTTATTCGTCACTGTATCGCAAGCAGCATAACAGACCGCGCAGTTGATGCACTCAATCCCTTTACTCGCCTCTTCGCGCGCGCTTGACGTTGGGTCGATCGGATCAATCGGATCATGGCGGGTGGTTGAAGCATGAAACACCGCTTCGGCCTCACCCCATTTGTCAAAGAACGGGTCGAGATCAGCGGCGAGGTCTTTGATCACAGGCAGGTTGCGCAAAGGGGCTATTTCTAAGTGACCAGCCTTGGCGACCTTGTCCACATGGGTGCGACACGTCCAGCGTGGTTCGCCGTTCACCATCATGGCGCAAGAGCCGCACATGCCGACACGGCAGGCATAGCGATAGGAAAGCGACGGCTCAACGTTTTGTTGCACCCACGCCACCACATCTAAGATAGTCTGGCTTGCCTGCTTCGGCACCTCATAAGCAACCAGCGCCCCGCCCTTAGGGCCACCGCGCCAAATTTTGACTGACAACATGTTCTGTTCGTTCGCCAAAGCTTACTGCTTACCTCGATTTACAATAGGCCGATGGTTTCAGGAAGTCCGCCGAGTTACAAGGGCAGAAATAATAAAGCGCTCTGTCAAAACCGTTCAAAACGAAACGGACTTGCATCAACACACGGCGTTTCATCGCAGACAATTTCAGCCATAAGCTTACCCGCCGCTGGACCAAGACCGAAGCCGTGACCTGAAAAGCCTGTCGCCATATAGAAATTCGGTTCGCTTTCAACGGCTGAAATTACGGGAACAGCATCTGGCACTACATCAATGCCACCTGCCCAGCGTTCCGCGATTGTCGCTTGTTTAAACGCTGGTATCGCCTGACATAGCGAAGCGAACGCCTCATCAAGCAAAGCGTTATTGGGCTTGGGGTCATAGGTGCGGCACGCCTCAAAGGGAGACATTTCATCCACGCCCCAATGTTTTGGCGCCTTAAATTCTTCAATAAAGCGCCGCCCAAACCGCAACTTTAAATCTTGAATATCCGTTTTCATCAAATCAAAGAAATCTGGCAGTAGCTTGAAACTATCTGGAACGATGTCAGCGACGGAGTAGGTTTTGTGCGCAATGGTAAAGCCGCCGTCCAATCGTTTTCTTACGGCAAACTTCTTTCCCCCCATAGAATGAGGAACATCAACGTCCAGCTCGTTCGTGCGCATTACGGAATTGACGACCGTTAGTTGTGGCAGGCGCAAGCCGATATTGGTGCAAAATTTTCGCGACCACATGCCACCAGCAAGCACCACTTTGTCGCAAGCAATTTCGCCGCGCTCCGTTATCACCCCGCTGATTTTACCAGCAGTCCGATCAATACCTCTTACCGCGCATTGTTGGAAGATTTGAACACCCAATCGCTGTGCGGCCCTTGCCATTGCCGGAACAGCCAGTTGTGGCTCTGCACGGCCATCGTCTGGCGTATATAGCCCGCCACGCCAATTTGCATTTGTGATATTAGCGCGCCTGCCCGCCTCTTCGCCGTCAATTAGACTAGAGGAAAGGCCGTAAAGATCGCCGTTTTTCTGCATCCAATCAGATCGTGCAGCTAACTCTTTCTCGCTCTCGCACAAATACAATATGCCACATTCGCGAAAACCAACCTCTTCACCAAGGCGCTGTCGCATTTGCCGCCAAAGGTTCAGCGATACCTGTATCAGGGGTAACTCACGCGGATCACGCCCCATCTGTCGGCACCAGCCCCAGTTACGGCTCGACTGCTCGCCCGCAACTATGCCTTTTTCGCAGATAACAACGTGAAGACCACGCTCCGCTAATTCCAGCGCCGTCGTCACACCCGCAATACCCGCGCCAATCACCACCACATCGCAGCGCTGGGGCAGATCAAGATCACTTTGAACCGCAGTTGGTTGAGGCATAATTTCGAACTCAATTGTTTTGCAAGCAAATCAGCGCTCGTGGCTGATAAGCGTGCAATGCGCCATTTTCCTAAATCTATTGAACAACTTAAAAACCCATTCGCCAAGCGCTATCGCCTGCAACAAGGACTGGTAAACAAAAAGCCAATTTCAGTTCACCGATTTGAGCGTTTGTTTCAGTCAAATATTGAAGTGTTGCTGTTATTGTCTTCTCAGATAAGCGCTGGGCTTATTAAATTGGGCAAATATTGAAGGTGGCACTCATGCAAGAATTCTTGGCTTACAATTTCAACGGCATTCCTCTTGTTTTTTGGGGCTTCATGGTAGCACTCATTCTTGCTATGCATTGCATGGCTCGCGCCTCGCTGAAAGAACAAACTCCTGCTATCGATAGCAATGAAGAAGCGATTGCAATTCCTCAACCAACCAGCGATGTCGCGATTGGATAACTTGCTGACGCAACTTACGTTTATCTCGTTTAAATAAGTAAATTAGAGGCAATTGAATTTGCCACCTCTCCCTACGCAAGCTAGTGTTTCCAAGAAATATTGGATGGCCGTGATAGAACTGGGGGGTAGCAATCATGGAAGATATACTTGGGCTTTTTGCTCAACCAGGCTCTCTGGTTATTGGCGCTGGCGCTTGTTATGTACTTGGCTTACTTTTTAAAAATCAAATCATTCTTCGGATTCTAATTCTCATAGGTACCGGCCTTTACATTGGCTATTACTACCTTGCCGCCGCTGAACCTCTTTGGGGTGCAATTTACACATCTGTTTTGATTGGCATTGCCAATATCATCGGCTTTATCAACCTACTTATCAGCCAATCGCCAAGGTTCATTGCTGCTGGACAAATGGACCTTTATAATATGTTGGGCGGTATGGAGCCGGGCAATTTTCGCAAGCTCATGAAAACGGGGCACCGCCGTATATTAGACAGCGACGAACAATTAACCGTCCAAGGCACGGTGCCCGAAAAGCTATTTTATATTCTTTCTGGAGAAGTCATCATCGATAAAGATGGCAATAAGTTCAACGCTGGTCCGCGCATCTTTGTCGGCGAAATTTCGATAATTCTAGGCACTGCTGCCTCTGCAAGTGCCTTTCTCGCAAAGGGCGCAGAAATTGTCGAATGGGATAGAAATGCGCTGTTTAAGGAAATGGCTGCTAAAGATAGTTTTCGTGTCGCGGTAGAGGCGATAATCGGCAAAGACATGGCGCAAAAAGTGGCGGCTAGCTCTATCACCACTCACAAAGTTTAGCCTTAGTCGATTTGTTTAGCTCAGTTTCATAAAATTTCGCACGTCGCTGAATGCCAGAGTAGGCAAATACTATTCAATAAAAAAGGGGCTTTCAGTACAACACTGAAAGCCCCTTTTCTTTGCAATAGATGAGACGGCGAAACAGGTCTTCGCCACCTTTAGCTTAGGACGTCACAGTCCCGCGAACACCAGATTCAGAGGCCACACGCGGCACGAGCGCTTTAACCAGCACCTTCATATCGAGCAAACCAACTGCTTCTCCATCTCTGGTAACAAGATAGGTTTTGGTTGTATCACCTTCAGACATGCCAATTAGCGTTTCTAGGCTTTCATTAAAGTCGACCTCACCCGCAGTCTTCGGCATTTTGCCTTCAAGCGGCTTCATCACTGAACGAACCTTCAACACACGTGCGCGGTTAATATCGCTCACGAAATCCTCGATGTATGGATCATTCGGATTAAGTAGAATGTGCTGCGGCTCACCTTGCTGTACCACATAACCATCTTTCAAAATCACCAGATGATCAGCAAGCTTCAAGGCTTCGTCCAAATCGTGCGTAATGAAGACGATGGTTTTGTTGAGCTCTTGTTGAAGCTCCAACAACAGGTCTTGCATGTCCGTGCGGATCAACGGATCAAGCGCGGAAAACGCCTCATCCATCAACATAACTTCAGAGTTTGACGTCAACGCACGGGCGATACCCACGCGCTGTTGCATACCACCAGAAAGCTGATGCGGGTAATGGCCCGCAAAGCCGTTAAGCCCCACGCGGTTAAGCCACTTATTGCCTTCTGTGTCTGCAAGCTCTTCACTTTCACCACGCACCCGCAACGCCGTACCAGCGTTTTGAAGCACAGTGCGGTGTGGCAAAAGCGCGAATTTTTGAAACACCATCGACATGCGCGTTTGGCGCATATCACGCAGCGTTTCAGAATCGTACTTCAGCACATCATCATCACCAAAGATGACCTCACCTGCAGTCGGGTCGATCAGGCGATTAAGGTGGCGGATCAAGGTTGATTTACCAGAGCCAGAAAGCCCCATAATCACCGTGATTTCGCCTTCTCGCATATCAACATTGATGTCTTGAAGACCAAGAACATGGCCTGTTTTATCAAGCAGCTCCGGTTTACCCATACCATTTTTCACATGGGCAAGCGCAGACTGAGGGTCGTTACCAAAAATCTTATAAAGATTTTTGATCGAGATTTTGATTGGATTATCACTCATTACTCTATCCCTTAACCCTGAGCTGCATTGATACGGCTCAATGATGCTTTACTGACGCGATCAAGGATCACAGCCAACAACACGATACAGAAACCAGCAATCAGACCGACGCCCAATTCAAGGTTGCGAATACCGCGAAGAACCAGAACGCCCAGACCAGGTGCAGAAACGAGTGACGCAATCACCACCATCGCAAGCGACATCATAATTGTCTGGTTGATACCAGCCATGATGTTTGGAAGCGCGAGTGGGATTTCAACACCGAATAGCTTTTGACGGCTCGACATGCCGAACGCGTCAGCAGCCTCAATCACGTCTTTATCGACCAATCGAATACCCAAATCCGTCAAGCGGATCACTGGCACAATGGCATAAAGAATAATCGCAATACCGTAGAGCTTGGATTCTGTTACTGAGAACAGGAAGATCAACGGGATCAAATACACGAAAGTCGGTAGCGTTTGCAGCATATCCAAAACGGGGATATTAGCGCGCTGGAACCAATCATATTTAGACATTGCAATACCAATCGGCACGCCAAGTAGCACGCTGATGAAAGTACAGACCGCAATAATCGAGAGGGTTTGCACCGCGAATGAGTAGTGATCAATGAAACCAAAAAAGAGGAAGCAGATCGCAACAAAGGCAGTCACAAGCACAGAACGCGACGCATAATAGCTAAGCGCGAGAATGAGAATGATCAGGAGCCACCAAGGCATCCCGACGAAGAAAGACAGCGAATAATCGAGAATAAAGCTGAGCGGTTGAGTCAGCGGGTCAAGCACGAATTTCAGCTTGTCTTTAATATCAAGAAAGGCGTTCGCAACGCCTTCAGTCATATCGCGCGTACGCGGTATCGCACCGCATGCTTTATTCAAATTATCAAGCGAAGGGAATGGAACATCCCACCAAGGTGTTTCTTCAACGCCACCTTTTGCTTTTGCGAGTAGCTCGGCCATCGTCATCGGGCCGTCTGTTTTTCCTGCGCCACACCAGCCGCGAAGTCCAAAGGTGTCAAAAAAACCATCAAATGTTGCCATTTGGTCTTATCCCCCAAGTTTGAGTTACAAAAAAAACGGGCATCCAAAGGGATGCCCGTTTAATATCTAGGTTATTAGCCGTTCAATAGAGCAGCCAATTTACCTTTAGCTTCATCATTGAGCCAACCGCTCCAAGCATCTTTGTACTTGTTGAGGAAGTATACAGCTGCTTCGTCAGCAGAAGCTTTGTTGTCTTCTTGCCATGCAAGCACTTCACCCATTTGAGCGTTTGTGAATGAAACATTAGACATCAAAGCTGCGATGTCTGGGTTTGATTCTTTAAACGCTGTTGTTGTGAATGTGATCACTTCAGATGGTGGGTAAGCAGAAGCACCAGGTGTTGCACAATCGTCTTTGGTGTTACAAGTGTGTGCGTCTGCTACGTGTGGGCCAATGTCCACAGCTGTCATTGGGTATTTACCAAGAACAGATGTTGGCGCCCAGTAGTAACCAAACCAAGGAGCTTTATCTGAGTAAGCAGCAGCGATTGAAGTCGCCATTGTTTCACCAGAACCGTGGTCAAAAATTTCAAGACCTTTTACGTCACGCAAGCCACGTGCTGTGATGTTGTTATCATTGATAACACGACAACCCCAACCAACTGGACAGTTGTGGAATTTACCACCAACAAGCTCAGGGTTCGCCAAAATACCTTCTAGCGTTGCAAGCTCTGGGTGCTTTTCGATTAGGTAATCTGGAACGAACCAAGCTTCTACGCCACCGTCAGAAAGAACGTCAGCAAGTTTAACAACTTTGCCTTCTGCTTCTAGCTCTTTGTAGACAGGAGCTGAGTTGATCCAAAGCTCTGTTACGATGTCTGGCTTGCCAGTTTCAGCAACTGAAGTTACTGCCGGAAGCGTTGCAGACGGAACTTTAGTCACTGCACAGCCGTAGCCTTGTTCCATGATGAACTTTGACACAGCTGTTACAACAGCTGATGAAGCCCAGTTCATTTCAGTGATTGTTACCTCACCACAAGCAGCTTCCGCTGATGTAGTTGAGACTGAGGTCATAAGCATTGCGCCAAAAGTAGCACCTGCAAGACCGAGAAGTGTTTTATGCATGTTGTTCTCCCAATTTAATGCACGACACATTGATGGTTTATACCAGCACCTACGCGCCATAAACACAAGGGTGCGACATCCAAAAATACGGTAATAGTTAAGTTTACACTAGGTTCCCGACTTTCAATGTCGCAAATGAAACATTGCCAACATTCACAATGGGATGATTAAAAACGACCTATAAAATCCATGGCCGAAATAGTTTCTCGGCCTTGTCTCCAAGCAGCCGACACCCATTAAAAAACAGGTCTCTCAGGCTTCATGTCTTTTTAAAAACGGGCGTCTTAGCCTTTGCCTTTCCAAGGGATCAAGCGCTTTTCAATGATACGCATCAGCACTTCGATACCAAAACCGATGATGCCGATAATCACGATACCGACGATGACAATGTCAGTAAGTTGGAACTTTGAAGCCGCGATAATCATCTTTCCGATACCCTTTTCAGCAGCCACCAATTCAGCCGCCACAACCGTGCCCCAACACACACCCATTGCAACACGGGCGCCTGTAAAAATATCTGGTAATGAATTTGGAATGATCACTCGAGATAATATCTGAGGCTTACTCGCTCCGAGTGAATAGGCCGCGTGCACCTTCGAAATATTGACACCCGACACACCCGAACGTGCAGCAATCGTCATGATCCACAAAGCCGCAAGGAAGAGCAGTGAGATTTTGCCCTGCTCGCCAATGCCAAACCAGATGATAACCAAAGGAATCAAGGCCAAAGGCGGCACTGGACGCATGAATTCAACAATCGGGTCGAACCACCCACGAAGCCAACCGTTAAGGCCCATGGCATAACCCAGCGGGATACCAAATAGACACCCAAGGCCAAAACCAATAAACACGCGCGCCAATGACCAGAATACATTCTCCCACAGTGAGACGTCCTGATAGCCTTCTGCATTCAACTGAAGGAAGGTCGACCACACTTTTTCAGGCGGAGGCAAAAACAACGCTTCCATTGTCATGCCTTCCCCAGGACGGATGGATAAGCTCCCACGTCTGGTAATGAATATCTCGCCAGCCTCAAAAGGAATAACCGTTTCACTCGTGACGGCGATGCCGTTGATCTCAGTGAGATGGTAGCCGTCTTCTTTGCCACCGTCATCATTGTTTTGAGCACGCAAAATCTTAGAACGACGCTCAATCATCATCACGGCGTCATCTTTGGCAAAACCTGCTGACGTATCATCCACCGTCAGTTTTTCAACCGGATCGCCTTGTTTGGAAACACGAATGGTAACCGTTGCTTTGTCTGTTTCACCAGCCGCATTTTTTGCGACATACTCAAACTGTGCGTCCCCTGTAAAAGGACCGGGCAAGCTAAACGGAAGAAGCTTTGATTCTGTGGCCAAGCCCCAAATGAAGAAGATCGCCAACACACCAAAGACAGAAGCTATGCGGTTTGCAACAACGGCACTTTCATCGCCAAAGGTGACAGTTTTTAAGCTACCAAACCCTTTTGCTTCTTTACCTTTTTTATAAAGGCCAAAGAGGAAAGAAAACACGGCGCTAAAAGCCAAAAAGATGATGAAAATCATCGCAATGCCTAAAATCATCCATAAAGACGTTCCTAGGGCACTTTGAACCTCGGAGATGAAGTCAGCTTCTAAAAAAAACATAAAAGTCCCCTAACCTGCACCTTCGGTGCGGCCCATGATTTCTTCTTCCATATCCCAGATCATGCCGAGAATTTCATCGCGCACTTCACCGAATTTCTCATGCTTTTTCACTTCACGAAGATCCGCATCGACCCCCATCTCAGCAAAAGGAAGATTGTATTCTTTGTGAACCCTGCCCGGACGTGGTGCCATCACCAACAGCCGTTCGCCAAGTAACAATGCTTCTTCTACCGAGTGCGTGATCAAGATGATGGTTTTGCCTGTCTCTTTCCAGAGTTTCAGCACCAGCCCTTGCATCTTCTCCCGCGTCAATGCGTCGAGCGCACCAAGCGGTTCATCCATCAAAATAACATCTGGCTCATTGGCAAGACAGCGGGCTAAAGCCACGCGCTGCTGCATTCCGCCTGAAAGCTCATAGATCGCTTTATCTTTAAAGTCTTGGAGGCCAACAACATTGAGCAGGTGATCAACGATCTCATTTGTCTCACGCTGGGGCATACCCTTCATTGAAGGACCAAAAGCAACATTTTTGCGCACGCTCATCCACTCAAACAGCGCCCCTTTTTGAAACACCATACCGCGTTCAGGACCTGGGCCAGAAACCTGCTGGCTGTTTAAGGAAATTGTCCCACTTGTCGGCGCTAAAAAGCCTGCCACAATATTCAAGAGCGTCGTCTTACCGCACCCTGACGGGCCAAGGACAGAAAGCAACTCACCTTCTTTGATGTTGAGGTTTATGTCTTGCAAAGCTTGAACGGCATCACCATTCGGCAATTCAAAACGCATGGAAATATCTTCGATAAGTAATCCGGACATTGCGTCCCCCGCATCAAGATAAGAAAACAGCCCGAACTACAGGTAATTCGGGCTGTGATTTAGTTTTTAACTTAGAGCTTTGAAGCAGCTTCAAGGTAGCTTGAGTTTACAAGTGCATTGTAATCACTAAGCGCTTTGATTTTGCCGCCTTCTTCCAAAGACTTTGCACCTGCAGCCAAGAATGTAGCAACACCGCCGCCCATCCATTTGTCAGATAGCTGCTCTTCAACTGTTGGGAAGACGAATGTACCGATCACAGCTTTCGTACCTTCAGCATCCATACCAGCAGCTTTACCAATCGCTGCCATCATCGGCGCTGAATCTTTTGCGTATTTTGCATTCATGTCAGCAGTGATTTTTAGGAACTTAGCAAGGATCTCTGGGTTTTCTTCACCAAAAGACGTTGGAACAGATGTTACGTCGAACACTTTGCCAACAACTGCTTCTTTTTCAGCACCTTCGATAATTGGGTTACCATGCTGCTTCATTGTACGAAGCGCGCCACCCCAACCACAGGCCATTGCAAGGTCTGAGTTTGGTTGTGAGAAAGCTGCAGCTGAGTCAGATGGAGCCATATCAACGATTGTCAAATCTGATTCTGAAATGCCGAAATGCTTCATTTGAGCCAAGAAGCCAGAATGAGCAGCAGTACCAAGCGGCACAGCAACGCGCTTGCCTTTAAGGTCAGCTACATTGTCTTTTGAAATTTCAAGCTCTGAACGAACAACACAGTTATCATTGTCTGAGTAAGACACAGCAACGTCGACAACCTGTAGGTCTTGACCAGCAGCAGTTGCAACGAGGAACGGTGTAACACCTTGTGAGAATGAAATGTGTACGTCACCTGATGCCATCGCAGCAGACATGGCTGTACCAGCGTCGAAAGATACCCAGTTCACTTTTACACCAAGTTCTTTTTCATAAATTTTGTTTGCCTGTGCGAACTGGTTTGGT
Organism: Hyphomicrobiales bacterium; assembly: GCA_039973685.1. Lineage (NCBI taxonomy): Bacteria > Pseudomonadati > Pseudomonadota > Alphaproteobacteria > Hyphomicrobiales > Hyphomicrobiales bacterium. The sequence continues at coordinate 37,354 of JBDWKL010000003.1, read as the reverse complement.
GTTGGCCACTCCAAGAAGTAAGCAACAGTCAGTTCATCAAGCGCTTTTGCTGGGTTTGCTGCAAGCATCATTGTTGCAGAAACGCCCATCGCCAAAGTCGCGGCTAATTTTTTGAAATTCATAGGATTTCCCTCTGTTCCCGATTGTCAATTCTCCCTGCCAAAGCGCGGCAAATATGATCCTGCGCTCTAGTCTGAATAAACAACACAACTATTTATAGGAAGTCGGTAGGTCCAAAAAGGCGAACCGCATGATACCAGTACGCTTTAAATCGCAAATATTTAATGCAGACGTTGTGCTCAACTGTGCCGCATATTGTTGAATTATCAGGAAGTTAGATTTCTGATGGGTTTTTACCAAGCATCTCTGCAGCAACTTCAGCAAGGATTGCAATGCCTGCGTCGATCTTGTCTTCGGGTATAGAGGAAAAGCCTAGCCTGAAATAATTTTTATGAGCTTCACCATCCCTAAAAAACACATCACCCCGCTCAATCACAACACCACGTTTTAACGCGGCCTCACTAAAGGCTCCAGCATCAAACCCTTCAGGTCCGCGACACCAAAACGATGTGCCGCCAAACACGGGTGCTTCTGCCCAACCAGAAAAATACGTATCAAGCGCCAAGGCCATTGCCTGCCAACGTTTATGATAGGCACGGTGCAAGCGGTTGATCAAAGCGTCATGCCCACCAAGCGCCAAGAACAGTGCGACCACCCGCTGATTGTTGCCGGGAGGATGACGCAAGACAAGACGACGAAGCGCGCGCAGTTCTGCGATCAGCTCAGCAGATGCCACCATAAAACCCATCCGCAAACCCGGCATGATAGATTTCGACAAGCTGCCCACATAGATCACACGACCAGATTGATCGAGTGACTTCAAAGCCGGTGTTGGTTCACCGCGATAATTGGTCTCATATTCATAGTCATCTTCAATAACAATGGCATCGGTCGCATTGGCCCACTCCAACAATTCCAACCGTCGCTCCATGCTCATGGTGATATTGGTCGGGAACTGATGGCTTGGTGTGGTGAAGACGATTTTGGAATCGCTCAATTGATCAACACGAATACCATGATTATCGATACCCACCGCCCGCACATCATTGGAACGCAACTCAAACATATTACGCTGATCAGGATAGCCGGGGTCTTCAAGAGCAACGGCTGTGTCTTCTTTAACAAGCAGACTGCACAGCAAAAACAAAGCGTTTTGCGCGCCCATTGTCACCAGAATTTCCTCTGGCTTGGCCATAACACCACGGCGCGTGAGAATGCGTTGTTGGATTTGTTCAAGCAGCATCGGGTCATCCGCATTAAACAGATCGTCTGTCCAAGCATCCAACCATTTCACGCTCATAGATTGGCGCATACAATCGCGCCATGAGCTGATCGGGAAAAGGCTTGAATCCACCTGCCCATAAATGAACGGATAAGGATAATCGTGCCAGTTTTTCGGCTTTACGATATTGGTTTGTGTTGCGGGAGAAATGCGAAGTTTGTTCGACCAATCAACCTTGGTCGGTGCTTCCGCAGGCATTACTGGTTTTGCGGTTTGCTGAACAACAGCAGCCCTTGCCTCCTCAGACACATAAAACCCAGAGCGCTCCTTGGCCACCAAATACCCATCGGCGGCAAGCGCTTGATAAGCAAGCATAACCGTGTTGCGAGACACTTTGAGCCGCTTCGCCATAACGCGAGTGGATGGAACGGGTGTGCGTGGCGGCAATTGGTCAGCAATCATCGCATCAACCAACATTTCCCTGATTTGCGCTTGGAGCGTCATCGGCTTTTCACGCTCAATGTGAAAAAGACTGTATCTCATGGCATCCCCTGACCGACCACTTAAATCACCACAACTACTTGCCACTATGTCACGAATTAGACGTTGGCACCATAGCGTTTTTATACTGGCACCAAGGACTACTCACTCATCGTGCGATGCGCTCTATGCGACAATTGGGCCTGTAAAGAGTCGCTTATATGAAATTATGCCCAAAAATTTCATTTTATACTCGTTTTCATGGAAGATATTCAAACCATTGCAAGCGAACGTCAGGCTGGTGTCGGCAAAGACATTCGCGCCCTACGCAAATCGCGCAATGTTACCCTTGCAGATATGGCTGAAACGCTGGACCGCTCAATTGGTTGGTTGAGCCAAGTAGAGCGCGGCCAAACAGAACCCGCCATTCCCGATCTTCGTAAAATAGCCCGTATTTTCGAAATTCCGATAAGCTTTTTCTTTCGCAATGAATTAGCCGACGAAAGCGAAAGCGGCTTAATTGTTCGTGCTCATTCGCGAGCAAAACTTGGATCGCGACAAGATGGATTGATCGAGGAGTTATTGTCTCCCAATCTATCTGGTGATTTTGAAATGATCCGTTCAGAATTCGAACCGCATTCAAAAAGCGAGCTGATAGCAGCACGGCCAACGCAAGAAGGTGGTTATTTGGTCTCAGGCGCCCTCACCTTATGGATTGGCGACAAGGCACATCACCTCTCAGGCGGTGACAGTTTTCAATTTCAAAATGAACAATACCGCTGGGAAAACAGCGGTGACGAACCGGCCATCGCTCTTTGGGTGATTTCCCCCCCTGTCTATTAAGGGGTTTATTAAAAGAAATACGTTGTTGGAGGAGTAACAATGGCAGATTTACCAACTCAAGCACGCGTCGTCATCATCGGTGGCGGTGTTGTCGGTGTGTCCAGTCTTTATCATTTGGCAAAAGCAGGTTGGACAGATTGCGTCTTACTGGAAAAGAACGAGCTAACGGCTGGTTCCACATGGCATGCTGCTGGTAACTGCCCGAACTTCTCTAATTCATGGGCTGTGTTGAACATGCAGCGTTACGGTCTGGAGATGTATCGCACACTCGCCGATGACGTTAATTATCCAATGAACTACCACGTCACAGGCTCAGTCCGCCTCGCCCACTCTATGGAGCGTATGCAGGAATTTGAACGTGTTGCAGGCATGGGCCGCGCTCAAGGGCTTGATCTTAAAGTTTGCACGCCGCAAGAGCTTAAAGGAATCAATCCATTCATCGAGCTTCATGACCTTGAAGGTGGCCTTTGGGATCCGCTTGATGGTGACATTGACCCCGCGCAGCTAACGCAAGCAATGGCTAAAGGCGCCCGCGACATGGGCCAGAAAATCATTCGTTTTTGTCCATCAACAGGCGTCTCGCGTGATGGTGACGAATGGGTCGTCCATACAGACAAAGGCGATATTCGTTGTGAGTTTGTTGTCAATGCAGCAGGCTATTATGCGCAGCGCGTTGGCGAATGGTTCAAACCCTTTGGCGGGCGCACAGTACCGATGGTCACTATGAGCCACCAATATATGCTCTCAGGTGAAATTCCCGAATTGGAAGCATGGACCAAGGAACAAGGCCACAAAATGCCTTTGATCCGCGATGTCGATATTTCTTATTACTTGCGCCAAGATAAAAATGGCCTCAACCTCGGCCCTTATGAGCGCAACTGTAAGGCCCATTGGGTAAGCCCAGAAGATCCGCTGCCCGATGACTTCTCCTTCCAACTTTACCCAGATGATCTCGATCGCCTAGAATTCTACATGGAAGACGCTATGGCGCGTTGCCCGCTTCTGGGGACACAAGGCATTGAGCGCGTTATCAACGGCCCAATCCCTTACGCGCCCGATGGCCTGCCACTTATTGGCCCAATGCCGGGTGTTAAAAATGCATTTGAAGCTCATTGCTTTACATTCGGCATCGCCCAAGGTGGCGGCGCGGGTAAGGTCTTGGCTGAGTGGATCACTGAAGGTGCGACCGAATGGGATATGTGGGCCGTCGACCCTCGTCGCTACACAGATTACTGTGATCATGATCACTGCACGCAAAAAGCAATGGAAACTTATGGCCACGAATATGCCATGCATTTCCCGCACCATGAATGGCCAGCAGGACGCGATAAGAAGCTCTCAGCTAATCACGCAAAGCTCTTAGAGCTTGGCGGCCAAATGGGCGCTTACAATGGTTGGGAACGTGCCAACTGGTTTGCCAAAGATGGCGATGATACATCTGAAGAAGCAACGCAAACATGGAACCGCAAAGGCCCGTGGGAACCACGTATTCGCGAAGAATGCGAAGCCGTGCGTGATCATTGCGGCGTGCTCGATATGCCGGGCTTCTCTCGCTATGTGTTAAAAGGCGAAGGCGCGGCGGAATGGTTGCGCGGTATGGTAACAGGTGGCCTGCCAAAAGTGGGTCGACTAAACCTTGGCTACTTCGCAGACCATCGCGGGCGCATCGTGACGGAAATGTCCGTTATGCGCCACGGCGATGACCTCTTCACCTTGATGACGGCAGCGGTTGCGCAATGGCACGACCTTGAGTGGTTGCAGAAGCATTTGCCCGATGATGGCTCCCTGTCCCTCACAGATCACACACTCGATTATGCGGTGCTTCTGGTCACAGGGCCAAAAGCACGCGATATCCTTGCACCGCTCACCGATGGTGATTTGTCCCTACCGTGGCTCACCCATCAAAAAGCAACCATCAACGGCATCACCGTCTTGCTGGCGCGAGTTTCCTTTGCTGGTGAACTCGGCTGGGAAATTCATGGTGCAACGGCAGATATGCCAGAGCTTTATGAGGCTGTGCTCGGTGCAGGTGCCACGCCATTTGGCATGTACGCCCTTAATTCCTTGCGCCTTGAAAAAGGCTACCGCACGTGGAAGGGCGACCTTTCAACGGATTACACCATGTTTGAAGGCGGCTTAGATCGGTTCATTAAGCTGGATAAAGAACAAGATTATCCAGGCAAACAAGCCTTGATGAGCGAGAAGCAGCAAGGGGCGAAGAAGCGCTTTGTTACGATGACCGTTGATCTTGAAGAATTCGACGCACCTTATATGTCGACCGTTTGGAGCGGCGATGAGGTTGTGGGCGAGATAACATCTGGTGGCTACGGTTATCGTGTTGATAAAGCGATTGCCTTGGGTATTGTCCGCAGTGATCTGGCAGAATCTGGCAACACTCTTGAAATCGAAGTTTACGGCAAGCGCCACAAAGCAGAAATTCAAGCTGATGAGCCGCTTTGGGATGCTGGCAACGAACGAATTAAAGGGTAACTAATGACGCGAAATATTGTTCTACTAGACGGCGGTATGGGCCAAGAGTTGCAGGCAAGAAGTGACGTTAAACCGACGCCGCTGTGGTCCGCTCAATTCCTGCTTGATAAACCAGACATCGTAGAAGGCGTCCATCGCGACTTTATCGAAGCTGGTGCAAAGGTTCTAACCCTAAGCTCTTATTCTGTGACACCAGAACGGCTTGAACGTGATGGCGATATTGCAGATTTCGAGCCGATGCAAAAACGCGCGCTCGATATTGCTGAGCGTGCCGTGTGTGGCAATAAAACCGTCACAGTTGCAGGTTGCTTACCGCCAATGATCGCAAGTTATCGGCCAGACCTCGCGCCCGCCTTTGACCAATGCGTTGCAACATACCAGAAAATCGTTGACGCCCAAAAAGAGCGCGTTGATATTTTCATCTGCGAAACAATGTCATCCATCAAAGAAGCTCGTTCTTCTTTAAAAGCAGCCAAGACCAGTAACAAGCCTGTTTGGGTTGCTCTCAGCGTTGACGATAAAAACCCCACGCTTCTGCGTTCAGGTGAAAAGCTTGCAGAAGCCCTCCTCGCCATGGAACAAGATAAAGCCGATGCCGTCCTAATAAATTGCTCAACACCAGAAGCAATCGATCAAGCCATGGAAACTTTGGCTGAAGGAATGCTACCGTTTGGCGCCTATGCCAATGGGTTCACAAAAATTGACGCCCTAAAACCTGGCGGGACAGTCGATACCCTCACCGCACGCGAAGACGTAACCCCAGATGCCTATGCCGACTTTGTCATGGGCTGGGTCGAAAAAGGCGCCACCATTGTTGGTGGCTGCTGCGAAGTTGGCCCCGCACATATCAGCGAAATTAACAACCGGCTCAAAGCGGCAGGTCACACCGTAACAGGGCAGTTCTAAACATGGCGAAAATTCCACAAAGCGCTCAGGACTTAATCGAAACCTTTCCGCTTGGCTTTGTGGCAACAGTCAACAAGGACGGGCATCCCAACTTGTCACCGAAAGGCACATTTATGGTGCTTGAAGATGACGTTATTGCCTTTGCAGAAATTCGCTCACCAAACACCATGGCGAACCTTGCCCATGAAGCTCATGTGGAAGTGAATTTCATCGACATTTGGAAGCGCAAAGGTGTTCGCATATTTGGGCCAGCAACTGTTGTTGAGAAAGATACAGAAGCCTTTGACATCCTTCTGCCGACTTGGGCAACACCCTTCCCCACACTGGCACCCCGCATAAACGCTATCGTTTTAATCAAGGCCGAGCGCGTCAAAGCCGTGACCACCCCGCCTTACGATGACGGGGCCACAGAACAAGAAATGATTGCCACCTACACAGCTAAATTCGCGGAGATATATTCATGAAGGCCCCGCCATCAAAAGCCCGTGTCGTCATTGTCGGCGGTGGCATTGCAGGATGTTCCGTTGCCTACCACCTTGCCAAACAAGGTTGGAAAGACATCGTTTTGTTAGAGCGCAAGCAACTGACATCAGGCACCACATGGCATGCCGCTGGTCTCATCGCACAGCTTCGCGCGTCCAAGAACATGACCAAGCTCGCTAAATATAGCCAAGAACTCTATGGCGAATTGGAAGCTGAAACGGGCGTTGCAACAGGGTTTCGCCGCTGTGGATCAATGACAGTCGCGCTGAACGACGAACGCAAAGAAGAAATTTTCCGCCAAGCCTCCATGGCCCGTGCGTTCGGTGTTGAAGTCGAAGAAATCTCACCAGCAGAAATCAAACAACGCTATGAGCATCTCAACATAGATGATGTGGTTGGCGGTGTTTATTTGCCAAAGGATGGCCAAGGCGACCCTGCGAATATCGCGCTCGCCCTTGCCAAAGGCGCACGGCTTAAAGGCGCTCAAGTGCTTGAAAACATCAAAGTCACCGCCATTCACAAAAAGGATGGACGGGTTACGGGTGTTGATTGGGCCAATGATAATGACCAAGGATCAATTGAAGCCGATTTTGTCGTCAATTGCGGCGGCATGTGGGGCCATGAAGTTGGCCGCATGGCGGGCGTCACCGTTCCCCTTCACGCTTGCGAGCATTTTTACATTGTAACGGAAAGCATTCCGGGCCTGACACAATTGCCAGTTCTGCGCGTTCCAGATGAATGTGCCTATTACAAAGAAGACGCTGGCAAAATTCTCGTTGGTGCCTTTGAACCTGTTTCCAAACCTTGGGGCATGAAGGGCATACCTGACGATTTCTGCTTTGATCAATTGCCGGAGGATTTCGACCACTTCGAGCCCATATTAGAAAAAGCCGTCAACCGTTTCCCGCAATTAGCTGAAACCGGCATTCATACGTTCTTCAATGGACCAGAAAGCTTCACGCCAGACGATGCCTACCACCTAGGCGAAGCGCCTAACCTCAAAAACTATTTCGTCTGTGCTGGCTTTAATTCAATCGGCATTCAATCATCTGGCGGTGCTGGCATGGCGTTGGCTTATTGGATGGAACACGGTCACCCACCGTTTGATGTGTCTGATGTGGACATTCGCCGGATGCAGCCGTTTCAGGGCAATAAGACATATTTGTTCGAACGCTCCAAGGAGACGCTCGGCCTACTCTACGCCGACCACTTCCCTTACCGCCAAATGGCAACCGCCCGTGGCGTGCGCCGTTCGCCCTTCTATCATTATTTGAAAGATGAAGGTGCAGTCTTCGGTGAAGTTGCTGGATGGGAGCGCGCGAATTGGTTTGCCAAAGAAGGGCAAAAGCCAGAATACGAATATTCATGGAAGCGCCAAAACTGGTTTGAAAATAACCGCGACGAGCACATGGCCGTGCGCACTAACGTCGGCATGTATGACATGAGTTCTTTCGGCAAAATCCACATTGAAGGACCAGACGCGGAAAAGTATCTCAATCATGTCTGCGGCAATGATGTTGCGGTTGAGACTGGCAAAATCGTCTACACACAATTCTTGAACGAGATGGGCGGCATTGAGGCTGATGTTACCGTCACACGCCTCTCTGACACTGCCTACATCATCGTCACGCCAGCAGCCACTGTCCAGCGTGAGCTTTATTGGTTGAACCGCCATAAGGGCGAACACAGCGTTGTTATTTTAGACGTCACATCGGGTGAAGGCGTTCTGGCCGTTATGGGGCCAAACGCGCGCAAGGTGCTCGAGATTGCCGCTCCCCATCATGATTGGTCAAATGACAACCATCCCTTCGGACAGGCCAGAGACATTGAGCTTGGCATGGGCCTCGCCCGTGCGCACCGTGTGACCTATGTGGGCGAACTTGGCTGGGAAATTTACGTCTCCACCGATATGGCAGCCCATGCTTATGAAACGTTGCGCGAAGCAGGCCGTGCCCACGACATAAAACTTTGCGGCATGCATATGATGGACAGCTGCCGGATTGAAAAAGGCTACCGCCACTTTGGTCACGACATTACAGGCGAAGATCATGTGACAGAAGCTGGTCTTGGTTTTGCAGCCAAAACGACCAAAGAGAACTTCATTGGTCGCGACGCGATCCTTCGCAAAAAGGAAGAAGGCCTCAACCTGCGTCTTGTGCAATTCATACTTCAAGACCCAGAGCCCCTGCTCTTCCATAACGAGCCTATCGTACGCGACGGAGAAATCGTCTCTTACATTACCTCAGGCAATTATGGTCACCATCTGGGTGCCGCAATTGGGATGGGATATGTCCCTTGTAAGGGCGAAACAATCGAACAAATGTTGTCATCTCACTATGAGATCGAAATTGCCGGAACACGGGTAAAGGCAACCGCATCATTGAAACCGCTTTATGATCCAAAATCAGAGCGGGTGAAAGTTTAAAGATACAGCTTGGCATTTCTGGGAGGAAACAATGGCGAGAGAATCTAGACGTTCAGGGGGGCGCTCAGCACGCATGGCAGCAAGGGCCGCAGCCTTGCCAGAAAATGTACGCCCAATCAGACCAGGCATGACAGGCGGCAATTATAAGCCCCTCACCGATGAAGGCATGAGCCGCATTAATGAGGCCGTTCTTGACGCGCTAGAGACCATCGGCCTTGCAGATGCTCCCCAATCTGGCATTGACGCCATGGTCGCAGCCGGAGCGATCTACGGTGATGATGGTCGCATCCGCTTTCCCCGTTCCCTCGTAGAAGACATGCTCGCCCTTACAAAACGCGATGTTGTGCTGCACGGGCGCGATCCAAAATATGATCTTGATCTATCAGGAAGCCGTGTTCATTTCGGCACAGCCGGTGCAGCCGTGAACATTGTCGATGTGGAAGGCAACACTTACCGTGACAGCACATCAAAAGATCTCCTAAACGCTGCTCAGCTGGTTGATGCGCTGGACAATATCCACTTCCTGCAACGCCCAATGGTTTGCCGCGATATTGAAGATAACTTTGAGATGGACATCAACACGCTTTATGCCTGCTGCGCTGGCACCAAAAAGCATGTAGGCACCAGCTTTTCTGACCCGTCACATGTTGAAGGTTGTATGGATCTTCTGCACACAATTGCGGGTGGTGAAGACAAATGGCGGGCTAAACCATTCGTTTCTAATTCTAATTGTTTCGTCGTTCCACCCATGAAGTTCGCAACGGAGAGTTGCGAAACAATGGAAAAATGCATCCGCGCCGGAATGCCTATGCTCTTGCTTTCTGCCGGACAAGCAGGCGCGACAGCCCCTGCTCCGCTTGCTGCAACCGTCGTTCAAGCCGTTGCCGAATGTTTGGCAGGGCTCGTTTACGTCAATGCTATTCAGCCAGGCTTTCCTGCTGTCTTCGGCACATGGCCATTTGTTGCTGATTTACGCTCAGGCTCTATGTCTGGCGGTTCTGGTGAACAAGCCCTATTAACGGCTGCTTGCGCTCAGATGCATCAATACTACGGCCTATGTGGTGGCGCAGCAGCTGGTATTTCAGACGCTAAGATGCCGGATATGCAAGCAGGTTGGGAACAAGCCATCTCCAACACGATGGCGGGCCTCTCAGGTCTTAACATGGTCTATGAATCTGTCGGCATGCACGCCTCGCTGCTTGGCTTTTGCTTGGAGTCACTCGTTCTCGGGGATGATATGCTTGGCCAAGTCATGCGCTGTGTTCGCGGCGTAGAAGTGACAGAAGACAACGTAAGCATTGAGACCATGAAGCAAGTCTGCCTTGATGGACCGGGCCATTACCTTGCCCACACCGAAACACTTTCTAAGATGCAAACAGAATACGTCTATCCAACGATTGCAGACCGCACTAGCCCGAAAGAATGGGCAGAAGTCGGCAAACCGAACCTCATTGAAGCAGCGTCAAACAAGGTTAGTCAAATATTGGAAGAAGCGAAAACTAAAAGATTAATTGATCCAGTAACCGATGTAAAAATACGTAAAGACTTCAAAATATATGTATAATTACTCATCAGCCAAATTATCGGCTTTAAAACATCAGAAATTCAATATTTTTTGCCGAATACTAGTAATCGCTATAATTGACCATCAATATTTAACCAAAAAGCAATAACTTCCACCCATCATCCTAATCACATAAACGTTATCAGGTGGCCCTTCTATGTTTACTCGGAACAAAAATTCAGACGCAAAGTTTGCGGCGATAAACCGATCAAAAGCAATAATCGAATTCAAAATTGATGGCACTATACTGGATGCCAACGAGAACTTCTTAAATACCGTCGGCTATGAAAAGTCGGAAATTGTGGGTAAACACCACAAGATCTTCGTGCGCGAAGAAGAACGGAACCACGCAGACTACCAGAAATTCTGGGATAGCCTGCGCAGCGGAGAGTTCAAATCAGATGAATATTGCCGCATAACAAAAGATGGCAGTGAGGTTTGGATCCAAGCAACTTACAACCCCCTTATGGGTTCTAATGGCAAAGTTTTTGGCATAATCAAATTTGCGACCGATATCACCGAGCAAAAAATGCGCGCAGCTGATTTCGAAGGCCAAGTCGAAGCAATCAACCGCTCACAGGCTGTTATCGAATTCAACCCTGAGGGCATTGTACAAAATGCAAACCAGAACTTCTTGGATGCAACAGGCTACAGGCTAGATGAGATTGCTGGTCAACACCACCGCAAGTTCATTATTGAAGAAGAAACAGATCCAAAAGAATATGAGCAGTTTTGGCTAGATCTCAATGATGGGAAATACCAATCTTCTGAATTTAAACGTCGTTCAAAATCTGGCGAACCTATCTGGATCCAAGCTTCTTACAATCCGATTTTTGATCCAACAGGAAAACTCCAAAAAATCGTCAAATATGCGACTGATATTACTGAACGAGTAAAAAATAGAATGCGTTTGCTCGAAGCGCAGAAGGTCATTAATTCAGAATTGAACAGCATTACCTCTGCGGTAAATATTACAAATGACCAGGCAAATTCAGCCTCTGCTGCATCCAACCAAGCGTCTCAAAACGTTCAATCTGTAGCCACAGGCACAGAAGAGCTATCCGCTTCCGTTGGTGAAATTGCAAATCAAGCTAAATCTGCGTTGAACATTTCTTCAAGCGCTGTTGATCAAGCAAAATCAACAAACAAAATCGTCTCTAGCCTTGCTGATGCAGGCAACCAAATTGGGGAAGTCGTCGAGCTTATCAATAGCATCGCAGAAAAAACCAACTTGCTTGCTTTGAACGCAACAATTGAAGCAGCACGTGCTGGTGAATCTGGTCGCGGCTTTGCGGTTGTTGCTTCTGAGGTGAAAACACTCGCAACTCAAACATCAAAAGCAACCGACGAAATTAGTTCTCAAATCACAAGTGTCCAAGACAGCACAAAGAATGCCGTGAGTGCAATTGAGACGATTACAGAAACGATCACTCAAATCAGTGATATTTCAATGACGATTGCGACAGCTGTTGATCAACAACAAGATGTGACGAACGAGATTTCGGCAAACATGTTGCAGGCATCTCAAGGTGTTGAAACAATTGCTGAAAGCATTCTAGAGATTGCTCAATCAGCGCGCGAAGCATCCAATGCAACTGAGAAAGCAGCAAAAACCTCAGCGTCTATTGCTTAAGATTGGCTTTGAACAGCCGTTACAGCAATTAAATCATAAACATCCTGTGCAGAGCAGCCGCGAGAAAGATCATTCGCGGGCTTTGCGAGGCCCTGCAAAAATGGGCCAACAGCCTTAGCCCCGCCAATGCGCTGGGCGATTTTATAACCAATATTGCCCGCTTCTAAGCTTGGAAAAACAAAAACATTTGCATCCCCTTGGATTGCACTGTCTTTCGCTTTGGATGCTGCAATGGATGGAACAAAGGCAGTGTCAAACTGCATATCATCAGAGATGATCACGTCTGGTGCAGCCGCTCTAACAATGCCGGTAGCCTCCCTCACCTTATCAACCCGTTCATGCGATGCACTGCCAGACGTTGAAAAGCTCAACATGGCAACACGCGGTTCCGCATTCAAGAACTGCTCGCAAGACTTGGCTGAGGCGATTGCAATATCTGCGAGCTCTTCGGCAGATGGGTCGACGATCAAAGCGCAGTCACCGAACAAATAGGCGCCCTTCTTCTGGAAATGGTCATCTTCGCAGATCATCAAGAACACACTGGATACAACCCGCGCGCCTTTTGCCTTACCGATAACTTGAAAGGCTGCCCGCACTGTATCCGCAGTAGTCGCAACAGCGCCCGCTACCGTGCCATCGGCATCACCATTACGCACCATCATCGCCGCATAATTGAGCGGATTGCGTATCGCGTCTGTGGCATCACGCTCGCTGATACCCTTGTGCTTGCGCAGATCATGATAAAGGCCAGCATAGGCGCTAACATCTGCAGTTGCAGGATCAACAATATTGAAATCACTGGCTGAATAGCCTGAAACCGAAAGTGCGGCGGAAATTTTACGCTCATCGCCCAAAAACGTAATGGTTGCCAAACCATCCGCCTGCGCCTTCGCGCCACCTTCTAATATGCGAGGGTCTTCACCCTCCGCTAAAACCACATGACGACGGCTATTTTTAGCCGCCGCTTTGATTGTATCTAATACCGAAGGCATCCGTCTTATGCACCAGCCTGTGGGCGCATATCTGCTGGATCAATGCCCGCAACGGAAACAGGTTTCTTCATCGCATCACGACGGAATGGCTCACCGAGCTCTTGGTTCAACACACATTCAATGAATGTCGTCACACCGTCTTTCATTTGCGCTTCAACTGCATCATTGATCGCATCTGTCAGCGCAGACATAGAGCGCACTTGCACGCCTTTAAGGCCACATGCATCCGCCACCTTTGCATATTCAACACCGAGGTTCAGTTCTGTGCCGACGAAATTATCTTCAAACCACAAAGTCGTGTTGCGCTTTTCAGCACCCCATTGATAGTTACGGAAGATCACCATTGTGATTGGCGGCCAATCGTTACGACCAACTGCCGTCATCTCGTTCATTGAGATACCGAAAGCGCCGTCACCAGCAAAACCAACCACTGGCACGTCTTCGCGGCCAATTTTCGCGCCACAGATCGCAGGAAGGCCATAGCCACACGGGCCAAACAAGCCCGGTGCCAAATATTTGCGGCCTTCTTCAAAGGTTGGGTAAGCATTGCCAATCGCGCAGTTGTTGCCAATGTCAGACGAAATGATCGCCTCTTTTGGAAGTGCTGCTTGAATTGCGCGCCAAGCCATACGAGGAGACATCCGATCTGGCTCACGGTCACGCGCGCGTTCGTTCCAGTCTGTGCCTGGGTCATCATCTTCGTGGTCCATGGAGGATAGAAGCTGAAGCCATGCTGACTTGGTTTGATGGACCAAAGCTTCACGCTCATCACGACCTTTATCGCCCGCACTTGGTGAAAGCTTAGCAAGCAATTGCTCAGCCACCATCTTCGCGTCACCTTGAATACCAACTGTTACTTTCTTGGTCAGGCCAATGCGGTCTGAGTTGATATCAACTTGAATGATCTTCGCGTCTTTCGGCCAATAGTCGATGCCATAGCCCGGTAAGGTCGAAAATGGATTGAGGCGCGTGCCAAGACAAAGCACCACATCGGCTTTCGCAATCAACTCCATCGCAGCCTTAGAGCCGTTGTAGCCGAGAGGGCCTACGGATAACGGGTGACTACCTGGGAAAGCGTCATTGTGCTGATAGCCGCAGCATACAGGCGCGGATAATTTCTCAGCCAGTTTAGCAGATTCAGGAATAGCACCACCGATCACTACACCCGCACCGTTTAAGATGACGGGGAATTCAGCTTCTGACAAAAGGTCAGCTGCTTGTTGGATCGCAGTCAAACCACCACTTGGAAGTTCTAGGCGCACGATTTGTGGAAGCTCCACATCAATTACTTGCGTCCAATAGTCACGCGGCACATTGATTTGAGCTGGACCGCAACCACGAAATGCTTTTTCGATCACACGGTTGAGCACTTCCGCCATACGAGACGGGTCACGCACTTCTTCTTGATAGCAAACCATGTCTTCGAACAATTTCATCTGCTCGATTTCTTGGAAGCCACCCTGCCCGATTGTCTTGTTCGCAGCCTGTGGTGTCACCAGCAAAAGCGGTGTGTGGTTCCAGTAAGCGGTTTTTACAGGCGTCACGAAATTGGTAATGCCCGGACCGTTTTGCGCGATCATCATAGACATTTTGCCAGAGGCACGCGTGTAGCCATCTGCCATCATGCCTGCATTGGTTTCATGGGCGCAATCCCAGAACTTGATGCCAGCTTTTGGGAACAGATCGGAAATAGGCATCATAGCAGAGCCAATAATCCCGAAAGCGTGTTCAATACCATGCATTTGCAGGACTTTTACAAAGGCCTCTTCAGTGGTCATTTTCATTGGACCATGTCTCCCAAAATTTCTCTATAAGCTAAGCGAAAGGCATCCGTTTCGCGGGCAAGTTTCCATGTAGCACGAAAACGGTATCTGACCAATTTTCGATAGGACCAAAACAAACGATTGGATAGTCCACTCTGGTTCTATTTTAGACGTTTTATCCATTCAACGGTTGTGGTGGTCACAAGGCCGTTTGTTCGCGGGCTTACAGCATCACCAGCAAGCACATGATGGTTACGGTGGCCTGATTGATCAATCAAGACTTGCTCAACCGTTCCGCCTATCCGATTGATCGCACTTGCTGTCGCCTTTGGGCTTACGGTTTTGTCCTGTAATGAGCGAAAAACCAACGTTGGCACATCAATATTTTCAAGCGGCGCCTCGTTGGCTTCATTGGTAATACGGGCAAGCGGCATAAGAGCCGATGTTGCATGAGGTATAGTCCATACATGTTGAACCAACCTATTGCTTGATGCTCTTCCGCGCATCGGCCCAAGGATCAGTGGCACAAATTGCCGTGCAAAAGGAAAACTTAACAAAGCACTGGTTGGATCAGCGAGGCCAAAATTGGGTGAGATCATCACATGGCCCGCAATCATATCGCCCCATTCAGGCTTATGGGCATGAAGGTAAGCGGCCAGCGAACCACCTGTCGAGGTAGAAACCACAATCAACTTCTTACCCAACCGCGCACCAATGGCAAGCGCTTCTGCTGCATCATTCAACCAGTCATCAGCGTTGGCCTCAGCCATCGCCTCCGCCGTGCGCCCATGGCCCTTCAGCCTTGTGTAATAAAGATTAGCACCAAGCGCTTTCGCCACTTGATCAGGCACTGGCTGCACTTCAGCGGATGAGGCTGAAAATCCGTGCAGATAGACAATCGCAATGTCCGTTTGCGCACCGCGTTCGCCATGCCAAATAATTTGCTTGTTCAAACCCTGCCGAATGTCGCTAAACTTGTTCTCTTGTTGGACGAGATATTGATCAAGGTCATCACCGATAGACGCTTGATCAAAGGTCACCTCACCGTCAAACGGTTCACGCGGGCCAAAAACAAAGGCAAGCCCTAGTGCCAAACACAAAAGCCCAACAAATTTCAAAAATATCTGCATCGCTACGTTCACTTTAAAACCAAATCAGTCCCAGCACGTTAGCATACTCTAGGCTATTGATTACCCCTTAGAATGCAGTCAAATTAAACTCACAAAATTCGGGAGAAGATTCAATGCAGGCAGATTGTTTTGATGGTCGCTATGAAGGCCAACGCGTGATCATTACGGGCGGCGCTGGAGGTATTGGCAAAGCCATCGCTGAACGCATGCACAACGAAGGCGCGACCGTCGTTTTATGGGATCATGATCAAGAAGCGTTGAATGCCGTTAAAGGTGAGCTTGGCGACCGCACCCATGCCATGCAAGTCGACATAACCGACGCTGACGCCGTGCAGGAGGCAGCAGACCGCGTTGCTAAGGATTTAGGCGGTATTGATGGTCTCATTTGCAGCGCTGGCATAACTGGCCCCAACACGACCACATGGACCTATGGCGTTGATGATTGGAAGCAGGTGTTTGATGTGAATGTCCACGGCCTGTTTTATTGCAACCGCGCCTGTGTCCCCCACATGATCAACGGCGGCTATGGCCGTATCGTCAATATCGCGTCTGTGGCTGGTAAAGAAGGCAACCCCAACGCGCCCGCTTACAGCGCTTCAAAATCAGCCGTCATCGGGCTAACAAAATCACTCGGCAAAGAATTGGCCGTGGCAAAGCACGACATCATGGTGAACTGCGTAACACCAGCCGCTGCACGCACCGCAATATTCGATCAAATGAGCGAAGAGCACATTGCGTTTATGCTGTCAAAAGTACCCATGGGCCGTTTTGCCTTGGTTGAGGAGATCGCAGCCCTCGTTTGCTTTTTAACCAGCAAAGAATGTTCGTTCTCAACAGGCTCAGCTTTTGACATCTCAGGCGGTCGCTCAACCTATTAGCGCAGCCAATGCTCAGCAATCAAAGAAGCTGAGTATCTCATCCACATTGTCCGCGATTACACCGCGACGTTGATGGACAAAAACCAATTGCCTCGTCACAGCTTTAGGCGCAAGCGGGCGAAGAGAAATGCCCTCATTCGCATGGCGTTCCACGTCTGGTTTTGGCAAAATACCAAAGCCCGCGCCCGCTAGAACGCATTCGGCCACCGCTTCCACACTATCAAGAACAATCACCTCTTTGGGTGCCAACCGTTGTTCGCTTAAATGATCTGCGATGAGTTGGCCAATACCCGTTTTGGGCATGAAATGGATAAAGGGCAATTCCATCATACAGCGCTCAATCGACCATTCACCCGCTTGCTCTGGCAGGCAGAAGAGCAATTCTTCAGTCGCCAAAACATGGGATTTAATAGAACGCGGCAAACTGGCGCTTGTTACAACGGCGGCATCAAGATCACCGTGGCTTATTCGCTCCACCAAATCATCAGAAAGGCCTGTTTGAACGGCAAAAGATGCTTGTGGCGCGTGAGCACGGGCATTCATCATGAAGCGAGGCAGCAGCCGCACACTTGAGGTTCCAACAAAGCCGATACGAAAATCACCAGTCAGCCCCTCTCCCTGTTTGCACACAGCAAAAAGCTCAGCACTCGTGCGCGATACAGCGCGGGCTTGCTCAACAACGCGCCGCCCCATCGGCGTGAGTTTCGGTGGCCGATGCGTGCGGTCAAAAAGCAGCACTTCAAGCTCCTCCTCCAAACCTTTCATCTGCATACTAACAGCGGAAAGCGTCATGTTCAGCTGGAGAGCTGTTTGCTGAAACGATCCATTGTCCGCAATGGCAATCAAAGTATTGAGGTTTTTCAAGTTCATCGCAGGATTATATTCAAAATTAATGAAGATATGATACACATTAATTCGATTGCTTAAAATTTGCAAATCCTCGACACTTAGCCCTTAGGGCAAATTTCATCGAGAGTATTCACCATGCAGCCAGTCGTCACTGAAGCACAAGAATTCGCACGCGACCTTGCAACGACCAAATTTGCTGCCCGCGCTGCTGAATACGATCAAGAACGCCGCTATTGCTGGGAAAATGTCAAAGACATGGTAGACGCTCGCCTCATGGGCATGAGCATCCCAACCCGTTACGGCGGCAAAGGCGCGACCCCCTTTGAAGTAACCCTCGTCGCTGAAGAAATTGCCCGCCATTGCACGCTCACCGCTCGCGTTTTCGTTGAAGCCAATATGGGCGGTATTGGCGCTATCATGCATTACGGTACTGAAGAGCAAAAGAAGCTCTGTGCCCCCCTCGTTTTAGCAGGCGACAAACCCGCCATTTGCATTACCGAACCAGATGTTGGCAGTGCTGCCACCTCTATGAAGACCACAGCGAAGCGTTCTGGTGATGGCTACATCCTCAATGGTGCCAAACATTGGATCACGGGTGGCGGCGTTTCAAAAATTCATCTCATCTTTGCACGCGTGCTTGATGAAAGAGGTCGCAGCGAAGGCATTGGCGCGTTTATCGTCGTGATCGATCATAACAACCCGACCCAAGGCTTTCATGTGGCTGGCCGTGAACGGACCATGGGTCTTTGCGGCATGCCGGAAGCTCACCTAGAATTTGACGACCTTTTTGTGGACGCCTCCATGCGTCTTGAAACGCCATCAGGACCGCAAGGTTGTTTTGGTGATTTGATGACAGCTTATAATGCCCAACGTGTTGGTGCAGGCACCATTGCTCTTGGGGTCGCCGCTGGTGCCCTTGATGAAGCAAAACGCTACATGAAAGAGCGCGAGCAATTTGGCCGCCCCATCGCAGAATTTCAGGGTCTCCAGTGGAAAATCGCGGATATGGAAACACAAACCAACGCCGCCCGCCTCATGCTGCATGACGCTGCGAAAAGCACACTGGACCTCATTCCCTTCCCTGATATGGCAAAGTCAGCACAAGCGAAGCTCTTCGCCTCCGAAGCCGCGATCAAGGTCGTCAACGAAGCCCTACAAATCTTCGGCGCACGCGGTTATGGATCGAATGAAAAAATCGAACGCATGTACCGCGATGTCCGCATGTTCACCATCGGCGGCGGCACGGCAGAAATCCTCCGCAACCAAATCGCAGGCGACGCACTGGGTATGAAAACCCCGCAGACACGCAACGGCTACATGATGAACAATGCTATTGGTGGGTTTGTGCAAGCGGCTGAGTGATAGAGTTTGTTTGCATCGACACCGAAGTGCAAACAGTTTCGGGCGCAGCTAATGTCAGCAATGCGGACAAAGCTACCATGTTTGGATTAGTGGTAATGCCTCTTGAGGGAGAATTCCAAGGTTGCAAAACCTTCTGAGAGGGCCATGAAAACAATTGGTGGAAAGTTAGCAACATTTACAATGTAAAATAGGACCGATAAACTCAGAAAAGCCCAGTACCCGTGAAGGTGTGAAACTGATGAGTAGAGGAAATGATCTTGGTGATCTTGGTGCTGCACTGACAGACCTCAATGGTGCTAAGTCAGGGATGTCTCAAGGCGAAGCTTTGGCGAAACACCATAAGATGGGCGTCAGTCTCCTTAATGATCGTATCATCGCTTTGGTTCTTATTATGACAACCGTTGGAAGTTTCGTCTTTGTGAACGTAGCATTAGGCTGGTTTATGCTGTTCTTTTGGATAATCACTATTCCCACATACTACTGGATAAGGAAAAGGCGATTGAACCGAATTCGTGAGCAGCACATCGAAGAACTTCGGTCATCTGCTGAAGATATTAGCGAGCCTTTCAAAACCCACGATATTCTTATCAGTCTATGAAATAGGTCAATTCTGCAGGCTATTCATAATGTTATTCCACTTGAAAAGGTACAGATAAAAGAGATTGGTGTGCCGAGATCACACTCACAGCAAACCAATTACTTACGTCCTCAACGTTCTAGCTCACCGCCCCGCCTCATGCTGCCGAGCAATCAGACCCATGGTCGTTGCAACCAACCGAGAAACCGTTAGTCCGCCGATACCATCGACATCGACCTCCGGCATGATTTCCACGAAATCGACGGCGGCAATTCGGCCTTGGTCTTTGGCGGCAGAGATCAATTCTAGAACTTGATAATAGCTCAAGCCCCCAGGTGCGCGGCCAATGGTGTTGGGGGCGATTGAGGGGTCCATGGCGTCGACGTCGATACACAGGATAATATTGTCCCCCGCCCCTAATTCTTCAATCACTGGCTGAAGGCCGTGGCGATGCACATCTGGCCCTGTGAAAAACTTCACGCCCCATGCAACTGCGTCATCAAAATCTGAGGAATGGCCAGAGCCAATGCCACGGGCGCCAACCTGAATGATCTTCTTTATATGATCCATTTCAGACGCACGCCGCATTGTGGATGACAGCCCAAGCGTTTCGCCCATATGGCTCTCGCGCCAATCAATATGCGCATCAATCTGTAAAATCGTGTAGCTCTCGCCCGTATCTCCCAGCGCATCAAGCATGGGGATTGGGATGGAATCGTCACCACCCACCAAAATTGGAACCACCCCACGACTGACGACAGTGGAAATGGCGTTTCGTATGGTTTGCCTGTTCTTAGCAAAATCACTGTCACTCCAAGGCAGATCACCACAATCAACCGCACGTTTCATGCCCTCAGCGAAGGTCGGCCCGCCAAGGTCAAAGTTGTGACGATCAATATTTGCCGTGAGTGAGCTGATGGCTTTGCGCAATGACGCCGGACCATTTTGAGCATAGGCACCAACTGATCCGTAAGGTGTTGCACAGGGTGCGCCGATAAAGGCCGATGATGCGTCAATTGTCTCTAAGTCTTCGCAGGCTTCTAGGCCGAGAAACGTTTTCGCTTCCGTCGCGCCAAACAAGGCCGCAAGATCTGGCTTATTGCTCATGATAACCCCCATTTTGAATGCAGGCCAAATGCGGCCTGCACTTCCATCAACGAACGCTACTTTAGGCAATTAAGCGGTTTGCTACCGCTTCGCCTCCGGTATCAACCCACGCGGGCTGAACCTCAGCACCAGTAGCAATATCAGCCCCATGGTCATCAGTCGCATATGGGCAGCACTTTCAATCAGGTGAGCGCGCAAGGTGCTTTCTTCGGCAAGGCCCGACGTGATGATGCTCATCAGCCAATGGCCGAGCGGTTCAGCTTCGACCCATGCAAACCAGATCAAGAACCCGCCCAATATCGCACCAAAGTTATTGCCAGAACCGCCAACGATCACCATCACCCAAATCAAGAAGGTGAAGCGCAATGGTTGGTAGGAGGTCGGGGTGAATTGCCCATCAAGCGTTGTTAGCATTGCGCCTGCAAGACCGATCACCGCGGAACCAAGAACGAAGATTTGTAGGTGACGACCCGTCACGTCCTTGCCCATCGCGTTGGCAGATACTTCGTTATCTCGGATAGCGCGCATCATACGGCCCCACGGGGAGCGCAGTGCTTTTTCGCAGAGATAAAGCACCACAAGCATCACAATCAGATAAAGCCCTGCATAGCTGAGCTTCACGAACAAAGACGAGAATTCAACGATGTTAAAACCAAGATCAGCGGCCAATTCCTGATAGTAAGGCGACTTTTGAATATCCACCTCATAGGCAACCGGACGCGGCAGACCGACAACATTTTTAACGCCTCTCGTCAGCCAATCTTCGTTCTTCAAAAATGACACGATGATTTCAGAAATACCAAGTGTTGCAATCGCCAGATAATCAGAGCGCAGGCCCAACGAAATTTTGCCGACAACAAAAGCAGCACCCGCCGCCAACACACCGCCGAAAATCCACGAGATGATGATTGGCAGACCAAGACCACCCAGATAGCCCGTTCGTGCTGGTTCGACCAGCTCGATCGCTTTAACCGCTGGATCAAAGAAGGTGCGACCAGCGATATAACCAATGGCCACGATAACAGCGACAAGGAACAAACCTGGCGGGCCATATATCTTCAACCGCTTATAGCTATAAACGCCTGCGACAATGGTGAGGATGAATAGAACGATCGCAATCCAAATGTCACTACCGCCCGCTTGAATAGCCTCAGGTACAGGTGACACTGAAAACAGCACAGCCGCAACGCCACCAAGAGCTGCAAAGCCCATGACGCCCGCGTTAAACAGTCCAGCATAGCCCCATTGCATGTTCACACCCATGGACATGACAGCTGAGATTAAACACAGATTGAGGATGGCGAAAGCAACCGACCAACTTTGTAACAGGCCGACTAAAACAAGCAGGCCAATCATTGCACCGTAAAGAAGGAGAATACGTGTCGTCATAATGTCTTCCCACTAAAGATACCGGTTGGTTTCACGAGTAGAACCACCACCAAAATGACAAAGGAAACGGAGAATTTGTAATCCGTCGACAAAAGCTGAACCAAGCCTTCCGGCGCCCAGTCTTCGGGCACGAGGTAGGTGATGACGCGCTTATAAGCGTAAGTCACGGTGACTTCCGAAAACGCGATGACATAGCCACCGACCACGGCACCAACAGGGTTCCCCACCCCACCAACAATTGCGGCAGCAAAGATTGGTAGCAAGAGCTGCTGGAAGGTGAACGGTTTATAACTCTTATCAAGGCCGTAAAGCGTGCCAGCAATGGTTGCAAGAGTTGCAGCCAGTATCCAAGCAATCATCACAACGCGGTCAGGATTGATGCCTGAAAGCAACGCCAAATCTTCGTTATCTGAATAAGCGCGCATGGATTTACCAGAGCGCGTTTTATTCAAGAACCAAAACAGCAGCGTTACACAAATGATGGTGGTGATTACTGTAATCCCCTGCGAGGTCTTAATAGCAAGCCCCTCGTCCAGCCCTGTCATCTGCTTGAAATCACGCGCCTTGATAATAAAGCGTGCGCCATCAGACACCCGCTGATCATCTGGCCCAATAATAAAGCGGATCATACCGTTCATGAAGAACATGATACCGACTGAGGCAATGAGGAAGATAACCGGCAGTGAGCGTTTTTTGCGGTAGAAGCGATAAACAAAGCGGTCTGAAATCAGCACCATGATAATCGTGGCGCCAATACCAAAAGGCAAAGCCAATAGAACGGTTGGCAAAACGCCTGCCGTAATACCCCACGATTTAAACAGCCACATGAACAGGATCGAGAACATCGCACCAAATGACATGGTTTCGCCGTGGGCAAAATTTGAAAAGCGCAAAATGGCGTAGACGATTGTGATACCGAGCGCACCCAACGCCAATTGACTGCCATAAGCAAGCCCTGGCACGAAGACGAAATTGGTAAAGACAATGAGGGCGTTTAAAATTTCCATTTGATCAGCCCCCCAAGAACGCTTTGCGGACTTCAGGGTCAGCCATTAGCGCCTCACCCGTGTCCGTATATCGATTGCGCCCTTGCACCAACACATAGCCTTTGTCGGCAATGTTCAATGCTTGCTTGGCGTTTTGCTCAACCATCAAAATCGCGATACCCGTGCGGGCAATTTCGATAATGCGGTCGAAAAGTTCGTCCATCACGATGGGTGATACACCCGCCGTCGGTTCATCCAACATCAAAACCTTTGGTTGGGTCATAAGTGCCCGCCCTACGGCCACTTGTTGGCGTTGACCACCAGAAAGTTCACCAGCCGGTTGGCGGCGTTTTTCTTTCAAAATCGGGAACAGCTCAAACACTTGTTCCATCGTGGTCGCAAAATCATCCTCACGAATGAAGGCCCCCATTTCGAGGTTTTCTTCAACGCTCATAGACGTAAACACATTGGAAGTTTGCGGCACAAAGGCCATACCTTTATAAACGCGATCTTGTGGTGACAGCTTGGTGATGTCCTCGCCGTCCATTTTCACAGCACCCGTGTGAATATCAAGCATACCAAACACGGCTTTCATCGCCGTGGACTTGCCCGCACCATTAGGACCAACGATCACAGCAATCTCGCCCTTCTCAACACCGATTGTGCAATCGTGGAGAATGTCAGCGCCACCGTATCCGCCCGTCATATTTTCACCGATTAGGAAGCTCATGACTTGGCTCCCTTCTTTGCCGGTTTATTTTTAAGGCCAGTCCCGAGATAGGCTTCGATCACCTCCTCGTTAGATTTGACCTCTTCCGCGCTGCCCTCAGCCAGCACTTTCCCCTCAGCCATGACGATCACGGGATCGCAAAGACGGGAGATAAATTCCATATCGTGCTCAATCATACAGAACGTGTAACCACGCTCTTTATTAAGCCTCAAAATCGCATCACCAATGGTATTAAGCAGCGTACGGTTTACGCCTGCGCCAACCTCATCAAGAAACACAATTTTCGCGTCGACCATCATAGTGCGGCCAAGTTCAAGCAGCTTTTTCTGACCGCCGGATAGATTTCCAGCAAGTTCGTCGGCTACATGAGAAATCTCGAGAAACTCTATGACATCGTTTGCTTTTTCACGCACACGCTCTTCAGCATCGCGCACCTTGGCCGGACGTATCCATGTATCAATCAAGCTTTCGCCCGGTTGATCACCCGGAACCATCATAAGGTTCTCGCGCACGGAGAGTGTGGAAAATTCATGGGCAATTTGGAACGTCCGCAACATGCCCTTGGAAAACAGTTCATGCGGCTTCAAACCGGTGATGTCTTCACCGTCCAAATAGACCTTGCCAGAGGTCGGTTGATAAGCCCCCGCGATCACATTGAACAGGGTTGTTTTGCCCGCACCATTCGGCCCGATCAATCCGGTGATTGATCCAGTTTCAATACTGATTGATGCACCATCGACCGCTCTAATGCCGCCAAAATGCATGTGCACGTCGTCGACAACGATCTTCGCTGTTTGCGTCATTAAAGTAGTCTTCTTGTAAAATGGGAATGGTTCGGGGACAAAGCCCCGAACCAAAAGGGTTGCTTAGCGGTAGCCAACAGTTGAGAGTTTTTGAGCTTTAATCTCAATCTCTTTGTAGTTACCAGCACTTTCGCCTGGGCCAATCAGCTCAACAGCAGAAGCACCAACATAGTCGATGTCTTTGCCTTCTTTGATAAGCTTAAGCGCTTTAGCAAGTTCGCCAGGGAAGATTTTCTCGCCTGGTGCATTTGCAACTTCAAACACTTTTTCTTTGAGCTTAGCACTGTCTGAAGAACCAGCAGCTTGCATTGCAAGCATGATCAAGGCTGCAGCGTCATATGATTCACCAGCAAATGGACTTGCGCCATCAAAACCAGCAGCTTTACCCATTTCAGCAAATTTCGCAGCACCTGGGCTATCTGTACCTGGTGCAGCACCGTATGAACCGTTCAAGTCATCACCGATTGCTGTTGGAAGCGCATCGCCAACCATGCCGTCTGGCAAGTAGAATGTGTCGAACGCACCTGAATCAAGTGAACCTTGGATGATGCCTTTGCCGCCTTGGTCAAGGTAGCCAGCAACAACAAGCACTTCACCGCCAGCAGCTGCAAGAGCGCCAACTTCAGCGCCGTAGTCGCCTTTGCCATCTTCGTGGGCTGCAACGATTGTTACTTCGCCGCCTGCTGCCTTAAAGTTTGCAGCAATAGCGTCTGAAAGACCTTTACCGTAGTCATTGTTGGTGTAAGTCAACGCGATTTTCTTCACGCCTTTACCAGTCAAAATGTCTGATACGATTTGACCCTGACGTGCATCAGATGGGGCTGTACGGAAGAACAAGCCATCATCTTCAGCTGTTGTAAGGCCTGGTGATGTTGCAGATGGAGAAATCATTACAACGCCATTTGGACGCGCAACGTTTTGAAGGGCTGCACCGGTTACACCTGAACAGTCACCACCAACAAGTGCTTTAACACCGTCAGATGTGATCAAACGCTCAGCAGCAGCAGTCGCCGCAGCAGCATCCGTACATGTTGTGTCACCACGAACAGCCGTTACTGTTGAGCCATCAAGCAAAGCACCACTGTCTGATACTTCTTTGATTGCAAGCTCAGCACCTGGGCCCATGTTTGCTACAAGCGATTCAATTGGACCAGTAAAGCCCAAGAATACACCAAGCTTAATGTCTTCAGCTGCAGCCGTTGCCACGGAACCTGCAAGCATTGTTGTTGCCAAAGCGGCAAGCGCTAATTTTCTCATATTACTCTCTCCCTATTGCAGCCATTGGACTGCCTTTAAAGTTGGTCGAAATGCTCAATCTTGATGGAGTTAGCAATTCGACTTCCCTGAACACTGCTCCTCCGCAGTGTGGCTAACAAAACATGAAAGCCGATCAGATGATTAGCCACACTAACGAATTTTATTGAATGAACAAGTCTTTAGAACCTGCTTCGAGTTAAAAAGAAAATAGTTTTACTTCTTAATTAATACGACGGCGCCTCAAGGCCAGTGCACCAACCAAGCAGTCACTTTTCGCCACCCTCGTTTGATAGCCATTCCAAAGCTCCACGCCCTGCCCGTCGCCCTGTCGCCAAACAAGCCGTGATCAAGTACCCGCCTGTTGGCGCATCCCAATCCAGCATTTCACCTGCAACAAAGGTGCCTTCACGTGTTTTCAGCATCAAATGCTCATCGAGCGCATCAAACATCACACCGCCAGCAGTACTGATTGCTTCATCAATGGGACGCGCAGCCGTCACAGGCAGCTTAAGTGCCTTTAGCTGGCTTGCCACATCCTCAGCGTTGTTAACATCAAGATCAGGCGCACAAAGCCTTAGAAGACCTAACTTAACACCCTTCAAGCGAGCTACCTTGCGGGCATGGTTTGAAAACGAATTCTTGCCACGGTCACGGGCAAAAGCATTGGTTAGCTTGCCATGCTTTACATCAGGCAGAAGATCAAGCGTGATCTCCCCTTGCCCGCTGAGTAGACGATCTCGAATGGCGGCACTTTGCGTATAAACAACACCACCTTCAATACCCGTCTTCGTCACCACAAAATCGCCGCGCGCAGATTTACCATCGACAGTGAGGGTAACATTCTTCACTGGCTCGCCTTCAAAGCGCGACGAAAAGTGCTCATCCCAAGCACAATCAAAGCCGCAATTTGATGGTTGAAAATCTGCAAGCTCAACGCCCTGCCCGTTGAACGGCTCAGCCCACGCCCCATCAGAACCAAGCCGCGACCAACTCTTGCCGCCGAGTGCAAAGATGGTCGCTTTCGGCTCAACGCGCAAAGGACCGTCCGGCGCTTCAAACAACAACGCAGCGCCATCAAAGCCAGCCCACCGATGTCTTGCATGGAAAGTCACACCAAGCTCTGTGAGCCTTTGAAGCCACGCGCGAAGCAGTGGTGAAGCCTTCATAGATTTAGGAAAAACGCGGCCCGACGTGCCGACAAATGTTTCCTGTCCCAATCCTTCGCACCATTCAACGACACTGGATGACTCAAAATCTAAAAGAGATGACTCAAGCTCTTTATTGCGACCAACAAATCGTCTCAATAAATCAACATAATGATCTGATTTTGTTATATTTAATCCGCTTTTTCCAGCCATCAAAAATTTACGGCCAAATGTCGGTTTCGCATCAAACAGATGCACGTCGACACCTTTAAGTGCGAGGGTTTCTGCCGCCATCAAACCAGCAGGTCCGCCACCAATAATGGCGCAGGTGGGTGTGAGAACATCAACCATTAGACGGTAACGCCGCATCAATGAGGCGGAGTTGAACGCTTGAGCGCCCCTGCCATGTATTCTTAGAAAGTGTACCTGCTAAATGCATTTGTTGTTGCCGTCCTTCTAGCAATGCTTTGCCGAGTGGTTGATCGGCGCTCCTAAATGCGATGGCCGCGAGGGTCGCGCCATCCGCCGACTTCGCCGAAACTTTTACATGCCCATTCCCCACCACATCCGCGTAGGTGATACGGTGCGAGGGAAAGGCAAACACGGGGGCTGGATGCCCTGCCCCATAAGGGCCAGCACGATCTATCTCGCCCAGCAAATCCAAAGTTGCAGCACGGGCCGTCAAAGCCGCATCAATAGTGAGCGAACTACCTGCACGCGCTGCCTCAACATCAGCAGTCAAGCGCTCGTCAAAGAAAGCACGAAGATCACCAAGCTTGTCTTTGGCCACAGTCAATCCAGCTGCCATCGCGTGACCACCGCCTTTTTCCAAGATACCTTGCGCCACTGCCTCACGCACAGCACCGCCAAGATCAACGCCGCTTATAGAGCGACCCGATCCCGTACCCTTGCCATTCTTATCAAAGGCGAGTGCGAAAGCTGGACGGCGATAGCGGTCTTTTAGACGGGAAGCAACAATGCCAAGCACACCGGGGTGCCAGTCATCGCCTGACGTAATCACCAAACTTGGCCCGCCAGAGATGTCACTATCAGCACCAACCTCGGCATAAGCTTGTGCGTCTGCTTGCTCCAGCATCAGCTTTTCATAGGCTTGGCGCTCAGTGTTCAACACATCAAGGCGTTGCGCCACCTCTTCAGCCGCGTATGCATCATCCATGGTCAAAAGCCGCGCGCCAAGGCTGGCATCACCAACGCGCCCACCTGCATTAATACGAGGACCAAGCAGAAAGCCTAGATGGTAAGCTGCCAGCGGACCTTCGACCCGCGCAACCTGAGAAAGAGCGGCAAGCCCCACATTACCAAGCTTGCGAGCCGCAATTAGACCCTTTGTGACAAATGCCCTGTTCAACGTCTTAAGCGGCACCACATCGCAAACGGTTCCCAACGCCACAAGATCAAGCAAATTCAATAGATTAAAAGATTTAGCTGAATCAGAATATTCAGCCATTTCTCGCATTAAACGATGGGTTGCCACCACCGTCATAAAGGTCGTGCCAACGGCTGCCATATGGCCAAGGCCAGAAGTATCGTCATGCCGATTGGCATTGACCACAGCCGTTGCAAAAGGCAGTTCATCACCCACTTGGTGATGGTCCAGAACGACAACATCAACGCCGCGCTCTTTCGCTGTTTCCAAGGCATCGAAACTCGTAACACCACAATCAACTGTCACGATAAGCTGTGCACCCTCATCAATCAGCGTGCCGATTGCCGTTGGGTTCGGGCCATAACCTTCGATGATACGGTCTGGGATATAGATGCGCGCGTCCACCCCGAAATGGGTCAAGAAACGATAAAGCACCGCAGACGAGGTCGCACCGTCAACATCATAGTCACCAAAGATCGCAACCTTCTCACCAGCTTTAATAGCTGCAGCCAACCGCTCCGCCGCTGGCTCCATGTCTTTCATAACATAGGGGTCAGGCATCAAGTCTTTTATGGTTGGGTTGAGAAAGCCCGCTGCTTCATCAGCAGCAATATCGCGCCCTGCTAAAATACGAGCAACCAGATCAACGGTTCCCGTCTTTTGCGAAATATCGAGCGCCACGTTGTCGAGGGCGGGCGTTAAACGATCAACCCAGCGTTTACCACCAATTGATCGACTAACATTAAGGAACGTCCGCCCTTCGAGCATGGTTTTTGTCCGCCAAGCTACATCTGAAACTTTGAGACGTCGCTGTGAACACCTTTGATATAGCGCACAGTGCCCGTAGATGACCGCATCACGACCGTATCAGTCACGATACTATCACGGTTCATTTTCACGCCTTTCAGCATATTCCCGTCGGTCACACCCGTTGCAGCAAACAACACATCACCTTTGGCCATTTCTTCCATAGAGAAGATTTGATTCACATCAGAAATGCCCATAGATAGGGTACGCTCACGCTGTTCTTCATTCTTGATGACAAGACGACCAAGCATTTGACCACCCGTACAACGCAATGCAGCAGCAGCAAGAACACCTTCAGGTGCACCACCCTGCCCGATGTAAATGTCGATACCAGTTTCCTCTGGGTCTGTTGTATGAATGATACCAGCAACATCACCATCGCCGATCAAACGAACAGAGGCGCCTGTGCTTCTAATTTCTTCGATAATTTTAGCATGGCGAGGACGATCCAACACACAAGCACGAATATGTTCGGGCTTTACGTCTTTTTCTTTGGCCAAAGCACGAATGTTATCAGAAGCTGGTGCTTCAAGATCGATAACGCCAGCACTATACCCTGGACCAATCGCAATTTTATCCATGTAAACATCTGGTGCATAAAGCAAATTGCCAGTGCGTGCCAATGCAATAACAGCCAGTGAGTTTGGCGTGTTCTTCGCACAAATCGTGGTGCCTTCGAGCGGATCAAGAGCAACATCGAGCTTTGGACCAGTGCCTGTGCCAACTTCTTCGCCGATATAAAGCATAGGCGCTTCATCACGTTCCCCTTCACCAATGCGCACAACGCCTTGGATTGGAAGTAGGTTGAGTTCGCGGCGCATCGCATCAACGGCAGCTTGGTCGGCGGCTTTTTCATCACCCCGTCCAACCCAAGCATGCGCAGCAACGGCAGCAGCTTCGGTTACTCGCCCAAGTTCCATCGTCAACTGACGGTTGAGGCTTTCCATTCCATCAATGTCTTTACCCATTTTGTATTCTCCTGAATTCCATACCTAAGCTTACAAGCTTGGCACTTAAGATAGCTTTTCAATACGGATCATTTTCGGCTCACCAACAACATTTCCATCTTGTTTGATGAATGTCAGAGCATCCGCAATCGCTTTTTCGTTTGTTTCATGGGTAATGATGATCACAGGCATAGCTTTGTTGCCCGCATCAGTTCTCGCTCCATCTGAATTTTCGCGCTGAACCACACTTTGCAGTGAAATTTCACATTCAGCCATACGGTTTGCAATGCTTGCAAACGCACCTGGGCGATCATAAAGATTGAGAGCAATGTAATAACCACCTTCATGGCGGCGCATGCGTGCCTGCTCATAAGGTGCAAGACTGCTTGCAGGTTTGCCAAAAACTGGAAGTGCTATACCGCGCGCGATATCGGCAATGTCACCAGCAACAGCAGATGCCGTCGCATCCCCGCCAGCACCCGGCCCGCTAAGCATAATGGATCCAAGTAGATCAGTTTCAACGGTCACAGCATTGGTAACGCCATCAATCTGTGCAATCGCAGACGCAGCTGGAACCATAGCAGGGTGAACACGCTGCTCTATCCCGCTATCGGTTGCTTGAGCAACGCCCAGAAGTTTAATGCGATACCCCAGCTTGTCAGCTGCTTTAATATCTTCAAGCGTAATTTCTTGGATACCTTCAAGATAGATTGTATCGAATGAAACCTGTGTGCCAAAAGCCAAACTGGTCAAGATCGAAAGCTTATGCGCTGTATCATGGCCGCCAATGTCAAATGTCGGGTCAGCCTCAGCGTAACCAAGCTTTTGCGCATCAGCCAAGCAATCTTCAAACGAGATTTCATCAGCTTCCATGCGGGTTAAAATATAGTTGCATGTACCGTTCATAATGCCGAACACGCGGCGAATTTCATTGCCAGCTAGAGATTCACGCATTGCCTTGATAATCGGAATACCGCCAGCAACAGCGGCCTCATAGTTGAGGCTCACATTGTTTGCTTCTGCCAGTTCTGCCAATTCAACGCCGTGTTTAGCCAGCAATGCTTTGTTCGCCGTCACAACAGACTTGCCAGCCTTAAGCGCTGCAACAACGCTTTCCCGTGCTGAGCCCTCATCACCACCGATAAGCTCTACGAACAAATCAACATCATCACTTTGTGCAAGGGCAACCGGATCATCAAACCACGTCATGCCATCCATCGAAAACCCACGATCCTTATCGCGCGAGCGAGCGCTCACAGCGGAGATTGAAAGCTCAACATCACTTCCTGCAATCATCTGATTGGCTTTGCTTTGAATAATATGGACAAGGGCTGCGCCAACCGTACCAAGGCCAGCGATCCCAAGACGAACGGTATTAGACATAGTTTCTCTACTTTCTTGAAGCAAACACGCGTTGGTGTTGCAAAACGTTATTTCTTCTGCACTGTCAAACGCTATTGCGCAAGAAAGCGCTTCACGTTTCTCGCCGCTTGGCGAATTCGTTGTTCATTTTCCACAAGCGCGAGCCTGACGTGTTTGTCACCATACTCACCAAAGCCAATTCCAGGAGCGACAGCAACGCCTGCTTCTTCAACAAGCAACTTGGAAAACTCCAGTGATCCAATATCTTGATAAGCATCAGGGATCGGCGCCCAAGCAAACATTGTCGCTGGC
The DNA here is from genome assembly GCA_039973685.1 of Hyphomicrobiales bacterium. Classification (NCBI taxonomy): domain Bacteria; kingdom Pseudomonadati; phylum Pseudomonadota; class Alphaproteobacteria; order Hyphomicrobiales; species Hyphomicrobiales bacterium. The sequence continues at coordinate 5,465 of JBDWKL010000003.1, read as the reverse complement.
GGTGATGGAATATCCCATCCCGCTTGAGCGAAGGCATCAACCATCACATCGCGTCGGTCTTTGTAGATTTTCCGCGCATCTGCAATACAAGCATCATCTCCATTAAGGGCTGCCGTTGCGGCCACCTGAATGGGTGTAAATGCGCCATAATCTAGATAAGATTTCACCCGTGCTAGCGCTGAAATCAACCGCTCATTACCCACCGCAAAACCCATGCGCCAACCAGGCATTGAATAGGTTTTGGACATGGAGGTAAATTCAACGGCGACATCCTTCGCGCCCTCAATCTGCAAGATAGAAGGTGGCGGGTTATCGTCGAAATAGATTTCTGAATAGGCCAAGTCTGAAAGAATGAAGATGTCGTGCCTTTTCGCAAACGTCACACAGTCTTTATAAAAATCCAAATCTGTCACATAGGCGGTCGGATTGGATGGGTAATTCAAAATCAGCGCCAATGGTTTCGGAATTGAGTGACGCACGGCTCTCTCGCACGCATAAAAGAACTCTTCGTTTGGCGTTGCAGGCACAGAACGAATAACACCGCCTGAAATGATAAAGCCGAAAGCGTGGATTGGATAAGTTGGGTTAGGCACCAAAACCACATCGCCCGGTGCCGTAATGGCCTGCGCCATATTGGCAAAGCCCTCTTTCGAACCAAGGGTCGCAACAATTTCAGTTTCTGGGTCCAGCTTTACGTCAAAACGTCGCTCATAATACGCAGCCTGCGCTTTACGCAATCCATTAATACCCTTGGAAACCGAATAACGGTGTGTCTCCGGGCGCTGCACCGTTTCCACAAGTTTCTCAACAATATGCGGCGGCGTCGGCAAATCAGGGTTACCCATGCCAAGGTCAATAATATCTTCTCCATTGGCGCGGGCTTTGGCCTTTAGTTTATTGACCGGTTCAAAAACATAAGGGGGTAAGCGTCGTACCGAATGAAAAGTATCCATTATTATCTCGAATTCTTTAGGCGTTTGGGAGGAATTGCGACTTTAAGGGAATTGTTTGATGATTTAACGAGTTTAGTCGCCTTTGCAAACAATTTCCCCATCTTCCTGCTCTTTACAAGCAGCAGCAATTTCAGCGCGCGCTTCGTCACCATGAGTTCGGGCTATCGTTTGAAGGCGTTGTTGGGAAAGCTCAGCTCGTTGGGCCTCAATATCACTTCCCGTTCTTTTGCGAGAATCACCAAGCGCCTGCAATTCGGCATCAAGGCGGGCTCGTTCAATTGTGGGTTTTAAGGGAACCTTGCGGTCATATTTCCCACCGACGAAAACTGGAAAGCCCTTTTTATCAACAGAACCGGTGCGTTGCGTTTCAAAGTCAAACGCGCCCTGCTCCGTTGTGGCCGTACACCCTGCCAAAGCAACAAGCAACAATCCAACAAGCACTTTCACAAAGTGCCTTCCAATCGCAATTGCCATTTGTTCAAAGTTAAACATCGATGAGCCGTACACTTTCTAGAATCACTACCGCGGATTTTGCGACAAGAACTTTTTAAACGTCATAACGTCATAACGCCATAAACTCAATAAACAAGCATATCAGTCAAATCGCCACCAATTTAGACAAACCAACAACCAGCCTGTCCAGTTATTAAGCTCTACAAGACGTTATTTCAACAATAGCTGCAAACCTGCTATGCATGAGGACTAAATAACAACTATTTGCGAGACATTTTTGTCAAAAATAAGTAGTTAATATAACAGCGACATAAATACTGGAGCCCGCAGGCACGATGACGGCTAAAAGTGATCAACCAATCGACAAGAACACAAGCAAAAAATCTAAGGTAGCTGATGAGAAAATCAGTGGGGACGAAAATACGGGAGCTTTCAATTTAAACAATCTGTTGGATGATCCTGAAAGTTTCGCTCGCAATGCCAGCGAAGCAATGAGCGAAATTGGTAATGTTGCTGCTGCCATCATGAAGCCAATTGAACAGCGCGGTAATGACCTGGATACGTCAGATCGCTTTCAAGATTTCTTCTCATCCATCGCAGCCGTCGGCAAGCATTGGGTTGAAACACCAGAAAAAGCGCTAGAAGCTCAAACCCGCATCACTCAGCAATATATGGAGCTTTGGGCCAGCTCAATGAAACGCTTTTCCGGTGAAGAAGCCGAGAATACAGTCGAGCCAGCCGCAGATGATCGCCGCTTTAAAGATGAGCAATGGGAAGAAAACCCACTGTTTGATTTTCTAAAACAGGCCTACCTCATTACAGCAAATTGGGCCGATGATCTGGTCACAGAAGCCGATACATTAGACGATCACACGCGCCTCAAAGCCAAGTTCTACGTCAAACAATTGATGAATGCGGCCTCACCCTCAAACTTTGCTGGCACCAACCCTGAAATTCTGCGCGAGACCCTAGAAAGCAAGGGAAAAAACCTTGCTAAGGGCATGAAAATGCTTGCTGAAGACATGAAGGCTGGTGATGGTGGAATACGTCTGCGGCAATCCCCGCCAACTGCTTTTGAAGTCGGTAAAAACCTCGCAACAACCAAGGGTGATGTGGTTTTTCAAAATGAAATTTGCCAAATCATCCAATATGCGCCGACCACTGAGAACGTTAGAAAACAACCAATCCTCGTGGTGCCACCTTGGATCAATAAATATTATATTCTCGATTTGAATGAACAAAAGTCACTCATCAAATGGATGGTCGACCAAGGCAACACTGTGTTCGTTCTGTCTTGGGTGAACCCAGGGCCTGAGCTTGCCGATGCAGGATGGGACACCTACATGCAACGCGGCATTTTTGATGCGTTGGATGTGGTGACATCCATCTGCCCGAAAACGAAAGTTGATCTGGTTGCTTATTGTGTGGGCGGCACCCTCGCCTCCATCGCACTTGCCCATATGGCGAAAACAGGCGACGAGCGGATTGCCTCTGCAACCTTCTTCACAACACAAGTTGATTTCACCCATGCAGGTGAGCTTTTGGTGTTCATTGATGAAGGACAAATTGAGGCGCTTGAAAAGGTGATGGAAAACCGCGGCTTTCTTGAATCAGGCCGCATGTCGACAACCTTCAACCTTTTGCGCTCCAACGATCTGTTCTGGTCTTATGCCGTCAACAACTACCTCAAAGGCAAAGAACCCCGCGCGTTTGATCTGTTGCACTGGAATTCAGACAGCACCCGCATGACGCCGAAGAACCACGCGTTTTATCTGCGTCATCTTTATATGCTGAACGATATCACCGAGGGCCGCGTGCACTTGGCGGGAGAAGACATTGATCTTTCAAACATCAAAATCCCCATCTTCACCCTTGCCACAAAAGATGACCATATCGCACCAGCAAAATCTGTCCTACGTGGTTCAGCCTTCTACGGCGGCCCCGTTGAGTTCGTACTTGCCGGCTCAGGCCACATTGCAGGCGTCGTGAACCCACCAGCGAAAAAGAAATATGGCTTCATGACAAGTGGTGAGACCATTGAAGAGGGCAACAATCTCGACCACTGGAAAGAGACTGCAACCGAGCACGAAGGCTCATGGTGGCCCCACTGGGACAAATGGATCCGCAGCCTTGATGATGCACAGGTAAAAGCGCGCGCTATTGGGAACAAAAAGCACCCAGCGATTGAAGCTGCACCAGGCTCTTATGTTAAGGCGCAGAGTGTTGGGGTGGATGGGGAGTGAAAGGCATTTATCACGCCCCCGCCTCTAAATATCCTTGATAATGAACCATCAACCCGCCAGTCAGCGGCGCGCGTAATTCTACGTCGAAGTGAAAACGCCCATCCACCGCAGTCTCTTTCGCAACGGAGATCGGCAGCAGCCATTTTGGTAAAGGTATCGGGCCAAGTCGCCCAGATTTTACTGGGAAATGAAGCGCACCGTCTGCCACCTTTAAGCCCAGTAGAAAAGTAAAGGGAAAGAAGCTTTCGCTCATCCCTTCATCCGTTGCCTTCAAATGCGACTTAAAGGTTGAGCCACCAAAACGGCGGTTCCATGTTTCACCTTGGGGTGTAACGGCCTTTGTGACCGCCACCTCGATATCGTCGCTTGCTGCGGGAAAGCGGAACAATAGCGCAAGAAGACGAGGCCATAAGCCAGCCCCTCGGCGCACAGAGGCCCGTCCCTTCCATTGGCTAATATGCATCGTTTTATGGGTTGCCTGTACTTCGGCTGGAAGATCACCAAAGCTTGCTTGCAACACCTTTAGAAACAAAGGTTCGACAGGCTCAATAATCTGCTCTGTGATAACCCCAAGGTCTTCCAACGCCGCCTCCACTTCATCAAGAGAAATAACATCCAGGGCAGCACCTGCACCGATTGGAAGCTCAGCCCGACGCAACAGCGCACGGATTGCGACCGCTGGAATATACGGGCCCTTGCCACCCTCAATGAGCAAACGCCAAGAGCGCCGTTCATTCCCAACAAGAATCATAACCGACATCCCGCCAATGCCCGTGCCAAATGATTGCAAGAGATCTGCAGAAAACTTAGCAACGTGCAAAACCACCCCATCAACGCCGAATGGCCAGATCATGCGTATTTTGGAAATTACCGCCAAACCCCATCGCATAACACCAAGTTCTAGCCCCGCACGAAAAACCACCGTTTCAGCGTTGAAATATTTAGGAAAAATATGGCTATCAGGCACTTCAACCTGCCATGCTTGCCGCTTAAAACCATGGGGCAACTCATACGTTTGAGGATTGGACCAGCCAACAGCATCGACCCATTTATTGCCACGCCAATATGAAATGGGCTGTCCTGTTTGCTGCAAAATAGACGCCATAACAGACAAGCCTCTTGGACTTTTATTACCGGGCAAAATTGCACAATCAATCAGCGTTGGCGTTTCGTCATTTGCAAGGGCTGCCACAGCAGCACTCGATATTGCTGGCGCGGTCGACAAACCAGAAAGCACACAAACACCTGCCGCCTGCGCACGTTCATCAAGCTTATCGATGCCGGCGCAAAATTCGGCGTTGTCTGAAAAATCTAAGTAGTGAACACCCAGTTCAATGGCCTCACTTGCAAGCCTATAAGGCGTGTCACCATAGCCATGAAATGGACCAGCAGCATCAACCACAACGTCGAATGCGGCAAGGGCAGAAAGGTCACCAGACCGGTCGATCCGCAATGCTTCACAACCGACCCGTTTCGCAGCAGCTTCAGCTGATTTGAGATTTCGACCAGCAATGCAAACATCATGTTTATCGGTGGTCAAAAGTTCAGCCAATCGAACACCGAACACCCCATAACCACCGACGATTAAAATCTTCATAGCATCAACCGTTTTTGGAAATCTGGATCAGGTAGCGCGCACATATCTTTTTTGCCAAACAGGGCATATCGGTTCCGTGCCAAGCGGATATAGAGCCAGTTACGGATGGGTTTTGGCAAAATCCAAAGCACACTCATCAACCTCCCCCAACCACCAAACAGGCGACATGCATAAAGCACGCCCTCAAAATCTGAGTGAGCAACACCTTGATCGACAAAC
>JBDWKL010000002.1 GCA_039973685.1 Hyphomicrobiales bacterium | reverse complement strand
GTAATGATACGTTGAGCCATGAAGGCAGTGCGGTAGCCGTCATCGTCAATCTCTTCAACGGCGCCTCGCGCGGGGGTGATGCTGAAGGAGATATCATTTCAAACTTTGAAAACCTCACAGGCTCAAGCGGCAATGATATTTTGCGCGGTGATGAAGGTGTGAATGTTCTAACTGGCAACATCGGCAACGACCGTCTTGAAGGCCGCGAGGGTGAAGACACCCTCAATGGCGGAGAAGGAGCTGACCTCCTACTTGGCGGCACCGAAAATGACATTATCAATGGTGGCGACGGCAATGACCGTCTCAACGGCCAAGGTGGCGATGACATCTTAAATGGTGGCGACGGCACGGACCGCCTCGTGGGTGCGGCAGGCAATGACACGTTGATCGCCGGTGAAGGTGAGAACAACGTGCTTGACGGTGGCTCTGGTGCTGACATTCTCATTGGTAGCAGTGAGCGTGACATCATACGCGGACAATCAAGCCGTGACACGATTACCGGCGGGGGTGGCAATGATGCGCTGACGGGTGGCTTTGGCCCCGACACCTTCATCTTCAACGCCAATGATGGTGGCGATGTGATCAATGATTTTGAAGACAATTTCGACACGATTGATTTTTCATCATTAGGCACCGACTTTGCATCACTCACTCTCACCGTGATTGGCGGAGATGATACTCTCATCGACTACGGCTCCGGCACTATCCGACTGCGGGACTTCGACGTGATTGATCTAGATGCAGGTGACTTTGACTTTGTTTAGCGCGTTGAGGTAAAAGATGATTTGTCTGAGTATTCGGAAAGGAACCATTGTCGGCTGATTATTGGAATTTTTCGCTTAAGATCATATTGGTGATAATCAGATCATGAGCCGTTGTTAAACCTCTCATAAGGAACAAATCTTTAAACATTCCCCTTTTTATCAGAATTGGTCTGATTGGTAAGGTGTCGAAGGACTGCAGCGATGGTTTGAGCATCTGGATCGCTATCCGACCCTGTCGTGCTTTGCTTACCAACAACCTCCATGATTTCATGTTGCCGATGCCCTTCAACTCTCCCATAGCTGGTAAAGGTGGTCATGACCTTTTCATGACCTAGGTTCTGGCTCCACGCTTTGAATTCTTCTGGTGTATGACAGAGCTGTTGTCCTAGCCTCGCGAGTGTGTCACGGAAGGAATGGGGGTTGTAGTAGGGAAGGTTGGCAGTCTCAAACGCTTGCTTGAATATCTTGCGTATTGAGTTTGCATTTGACCAATGATTGCGGGTTAAGCCTGTGGCTGCGAATTGGTCGTTTTCATCTTGGCTAATTTGGGTAGATGGGAAGAGCGGATCGCCATCGCTATAGAGCTGTTCTATTTTGAGCGTATCAATCCAATCGCGGACAATCGCCTCGATGTCGTCACCAACGGGAAAGAATGAGCTGTTGTGTGTTTTTCTGAACTTCGTGCGCACGGTGTTGGCATCTTGGAAGATACGGCGCTTCTCCAAATTCACATGCCCAACGTTAAGAGACGCGATGGCATCATCTCGCATACCTGAAAGAAGCGTAAAGGCGATAAGAGCGTGGTCCCGTTTCTGGATGATGGTCTCATTAGGTATAGAAGAAAGCACGTGGCGGATTTGTTCGATGGAAGGAACGGGCTTTTCACGAGTTGCCAATGCAATGCGGGTATCGTTTGCGGGTTGGTTGAAATACTCGCAGTCAGAATATGAGATTCTAGATTTGTATCCTGCTTGCCCAGCCAGCCAATGAAAGAACGCTTTGACATCATTCAACCGTGTTCGAATTGTCGCCTTAGCAAGCGGCTTGCCTGTCTTGGAGTTATCCGCTTCGTTTAGTTCCCGTTTGAACTTCTTTGCTTGCTCTATATGAAAGCCTGCAAAGTCCCGTTTGTTGGTTGATTGTTCAAAGGCTGCGATGGCAGTTGCAGCATTGTCGATACTCTTCTCAGACAAGCGTTTTGCTTCCCTAAGATAGATGTAATATTTGCGCTTAATACGCTCGTTTTTAGTGTTGTGCTTCGTCATGGTTTTTTGCCCCCTTTCAAAGTGAACATTCAGGCTGGGTAATCAGCACTCTATTAGGGGTGAACCTGCTTTCCTAAATGTGCACACTGTTTTTGGCACACCCCCGCTATTTCTCGGGATATCTCAAATGCTGGATAAGCGCGGGTCTGGCTTGTCAAATGCGTCAAAGATTGAATGCCCCCCAAGAGCTAATCAGGGGATCTAATATCAAGGTTCACCAAGCCTCTCAAAACGGAGATATGCTTCAAAGAAACCTGCTTGTGCATCACTGTTGTGCATTCCTCACAAAGCGCCCGTAGCCTGCCAGAATGAGCTTTGTCTGGCATGAACTCAGCTTCGTTATAAGCTGGCCTGCGAGGCTTGCTGCATTTCAGGCAATAGCATTCATCAAGCTTACATGTTTGTTTCTTTGGCGCTTGGTCTTGCAAGAAGCTGATAAGGTCCGGGCCAAGGATCAACAATGGGCGTTGATCATCCAGAACCTTAAGCCCGTTCTTGATCCATCGCCTCACAGTGCCCTTGTGAACACTAAGCAAGCGAGCCACTTCATCAACCGTATAGCTATGATGCTTTTTGACCTTGCGCCAATTGAGACGCTTAGCCATCGCGCTTTACCCCGTTCTCGATAAGGTCGCGGATATCATCAACGCGCCATACGGTAACGCGCTCGCCAAGCTTTAAGGGTTTGGGGAAGCGGCCATCTTTCACGCCCTGCCACCATGTGGAGCGACTAACGGGAATAGGCCCATTTGGTGCGATGATATCTTTGACTCTGAGAAAGCCGGAAGTCTGTTGTGTAGGTTGGTCTGACATTGCTTCACCTTGTGTTGTTGAACATGAGGTGAAGTTATGTTGTTCAAATTAGAATTTCCGCGAAACCCGTTTAGCCCCTAACGGAATTCGGTTTGTTTATACGTAACTTTGTTTTTCTTGGAACCAAGTCTAAGGCATTCATGACGTGCTCGCGTGTAGTCTCAATACTAATAGACAAACCGAGTGACTTCACATCTTCCGTTAACTCTCTAATTTGATCATGGCGTTTGTTGTCCAAGTCTAGGCCATAACCATGTATTATTGCGCCTGCCAAGAGTTTCAATTGAGTTTCCGTCTTCTTAGTTGTGGCAAACTTTGGCTCATCATTCATTGAAGTTTCTGCATTGGGTAGTTGAATGATGTTGTTGTTGTCTTTGGGGCAGCTATCTAAAGCAGCATATCTTGTTGCTTTGGTTTTAAGGGGTTTTGGTACATCCAAATCTTTTAAAATAGCCCAATTGATTAAATCCGTTGGCGTCGCATATTCATCTAGGCGCTTCATTTTTTGAGCGCGTTCTAACAAGCGGTATATCTCTGCGAATTGCCTACCCGTGTTACACGGCTCTGTCTGGTTCAAAACTTTGTCGATGTTGACGGCTTCCGGCTTCCGTTCGATTAGCAAAGCTGCGAATTCGTCAATGGTCAAAAAATCATGTTTGCACCAAAAGTCGTACTCATCCGAATTTAATATAGCAGAAGGTAAGTTGAAACGATGGCGCTGCTCATTTTCAGCAAGTTGCCCAGCTATCAAGAAACAATGATAATGTTCAAGCTGCTTGGGCGTGTAATCGTTTAATTCTTGGATGAAATAAACAGCGGCTACAATATCAGGGGGCACGGACAATTCCGTTGATGGTTTTCCCTTCAATGGGAAGAGGAAGTTTTTGATATTCGCAAACTGTTTTTCCGTTAGAGTTGGATATTTTAGTTTAGCGATTTGCTTGATGCTTTGTTGATTTTTCAGGATTTAAGTCCTTTACGTCTTGGGAGACGCCTAAAATATCGGACCTTGTTGGACAGGAAAATACAAACCAAGCTAAAAAGTAGTCTTATCCCGCGCTAATTGAACATTTCCCCGATATTTTGACTCCACCATTCACACATCTTTACCCGTTCATCCCAATAAGCAGCGCGATGATAGGCTTTGCGGACCTCATCAGTGCCTGCATGGGCCAATTCTGCTTCAATAGCATCAGGGTTCCATTTGCTGCTTTCATTCAAGAGTGATGATGCAGACGCTCTAAAACCGTGGGCGGTTACTTGGGTTTTATCGTATCCCATGCGGCGAAGCGCTTGGTTTAGGGTATTTTCGCTCATGGGGCGGCGTGGGCTTTGGTAAGAGGGGAAAACGAGGTCGCGATGGCCCGTTATCTGGTAAAGGTCGCGCAACACGTCTACAGCCGCTTCTGAAAGGGGTTTCTTGTGCGGGCGGCGCATCTTCATGCGAGCGGCGGGAATGCTCCACATTTTGGCCTCTAAGTCGAATTCTTTCCATTCAGCTTGGCGAAGTTCACCGGGGCGAGGGTATAGGTAAGCCATGAGCTTCAACCCCGCGATGGTTTCGGGCATTCCTTCGTATTGCCAGATTGATTTTAACAGGCCTGCAAAGTCGCCTCGTTCAGTGAACGCGGCGCGATGGGATACGGTCGGCGTTATTAAAGCGCCTTTCAGCCCAAAGGTAGGGTCGTTATCTACCCGTGCTGTTGCAATTGCATAGCGGAAAACTTGGCCTATTGTTGCGCGCAAACGGCGGGCGGTCTCATAATGCCCTTTCGCTTCGATAACTTTTAAAGGGATTAGAACATCAGTTGCAGAGATTTCATCAATAGGGCGATGGGCGAGCTGGCTTTCACAAAGACTTAGTATCCATCGCTTCTTATTGAGTGTGACATCCGCGATGCCCTCTTTGCGCGATTTTTCCAGATACTCTTCTGCGATTACCCCAAAAGTGTTTTGAGCATTAAGCCGTGTAAGAGCTTTCTCTTGTCTTACTTGCTCGGATGGGTCAATCCCAAGTGCGATTGCCTCTTTTGCTTGATCGCGCTTCTTTCGTGCTTGGGCAAGGGTTACGGCGGGATAGATGCCAAAAGACAGCGTCTTTTGTTTTCCATTAAAGCGATAGGCCATTTTCCAAAGTTTTGCGCCTTGCGCACTAAGTAAGATATGCAGACCACCGCTATCGCTATGTTTCGTTGGTTTTCCTGTGCTCTTGAGGTTTCGAATAGCGGTATCTGTCAATGGCATGATCGTTCCTAGTGATGATTTGTTGGTCTTTTAATCAACTTTAGGGGCGCAAAATTGAAAAGACCAACAAATAAACCAACAAAAACCAACGGATGCCATCAAGCCTAATTGGACTATAAAAGACGATAAATGCTATATTGTTGAACAAAAACAGAATGTTATCGGACTTGATGAGCTAGTATAACGATCAATAAAATGGTGAAATGGTGCCCCCACACGGACTCGAACCGCGGACCTATTGATTACAAATCAATTGCTCTACCAGCTGAGCTATAGGGGCACTGCTTTCAGCGCTAGACTTACGTTTCGCCTACGCCGAAAATGACTTGATGACTTTTTAATCGCTAACTCATTCAAGTCAAATGAGTTTTTGATTTTCGACCCGCTACTTACAAATCAATTGCTCTACCAGCTGAGCTATAGGGGCATTTGAACACGCTGATACAGTGGTTCAAATTAGATTTCAAGCAAAATTTTTGGAATTTCCCGCTTAATTTTCAAAGGGGTATTATTGACCCGCACTTTGGATTTCAGGGAGTGGTGCTTCCATGCCTTCTGCACCGATAACATTACCCGATGCCAACGAACGGCGACGCTGTATATAAGTAGAGCGAAGTGTCACATAAGGGTCAGGTGAGGCAAAGATAACATCGTCTAACAATTCGCCGTTTCTTTGACGCTGATCAACAATGTTTGTGCCGTTAGCAATTGCGCCACCATAACTGAAATCAGTAAAGATGCCGATATAAGTGGTTGGAGACAAAGCGATGTCGCCAATGCGTCCGAAGGTGTCACGCACAGTGCTTGGTCCAAGCAATGGGTTCACTACATAGCTTCCTTCACCAACACCCCATTCAGCCAATGTAAGGCCGAAATCTGTCGGGTTGTATGATGTGCCTAGGTGGTCTGCTACATCGAATGCACCACCAAGTCCAAGGGTTGAATTAATGACAAAGCGCTTCAGCGTTGTTCCTGCTTCGCTGCCATTGCCTTGCAAAGTGTAATTGATCAAATCACCAGGCGTTTCAAGATGTCGAAGGCCATTGCGGGCTACCAAACGAATTGGACCTGGAACAAGTGCACCGTAGACCTTTGAAATTGGACGAACGATCACGAGATCAAGGCCGCGGTTAAATCCGAAGAAGAAACGGTTCAAGCCTTCGTGCTTATCGTTGATGACAAGTTCATCTTCCGTCTGCGCAACATCACTAGCCGATGCTTCTGTGGTTTGACCGTAAGAAGAATGGGATGATGTTGTGTAAGAGGCGTCAATCGAATTCGCGGGCGTGGTTGGGTTTGCTCTCGGGTTAGCGAGAGGAGAGGCTGCAACCTGCGTTTTAACATCCGGCTGAATAAGCAGCGCACTGTTATTTTGATGAACAGAAGAACAGCCAGCAAGCAATAAACCTACAGATAGAAAGAACCCGTTCTTAAGAGCAGAAGAGGCGGTAGGTTTTTGAGCTGAAAGCATAAATAAGTCCATCGCGAATTTCGTGTTGGGAATCAATACCAAACAATTGGTCTTTTCCCAATAACGTCTGGGCAAAAAAATGTTTAAAGCTGTGATTAATCGGCAACAATGCTAAAGAGATTGCACTCGATTTGATGAATGAGCCAAAATTGCATGTTTTCAACCTTTGATGTCCTGATTTCTCAGCTGGTGCACTTAGCATCACGTAAGGCGAAAACCTGCCTGCTGATCTACCTCATGTTGATTGGGTTGAGTATCTTTGCTGCGGTTAGCTTTCTTGGTGTTAATACCGACAGCAGCAAGATGCTTTCATCGGCCCTTGATTTCCAGCAAAAGACACATGCCTTTAATAAGAATTTCCCAAGCATCAAAAACAGTTTGGTGATTGTCATTCGATCTGAAGTGCCTGATGCCGCTGATGAGGCGGCTTTGAAAATTGTGGAAGCACTTAAAGATAGCGCCAACCTGACAAATGTTTTCTCGCCGGCAGCGTCCTCGTTTTTTAAACAAAATGGTCTGCTTTATAAAGACGAGGAAACGTTAGAATCTGAGCTAGATCAGCTTAATAAGTCGGCGTCCTTGTTGGCGAGCCTTCGGGAAACTCCCACGTTTGATAACTTCTTTCATTCGCTTTTTACCGCAGAAGAATTAGCCGAACAGGCAGATTTTGATCGTGCGTTTTTGGATGATTTTTATATTGACGTTGCAAAGACCATTGAAGCACGGCAAAGCGGCAACGCGCTTCCGCTTTCATGGGCGAAAGCGTCTGGTACAGACAATAGTTCAACTGATGTTGAGGGTGGTGCGAAACAAGCAGGGGGAGGCGAGGTTCAGCGGCTTCTTTATGCAACGCCGGTGTTTGACTTCACGGCCATCCAGCCTGCAAAAGCAGCAATTGCCGCGCTACATAAAGCGATCGATGAGCTTGATGAGGACATTAAAGCCCTGACGACGATAGGCGTGACGGGTGATCCTGCTTTGCGCTTTGAAGAGCTTAAAAGCGTGTCAAATGGGATTGCCTTATCGCTTGGTCTTTCATTCTTGCTGGTCGCGGTTCTTTTGTGGGTTGCATTCCGCTCTACGAGAGGTGTTGCTTTGACTTTCGTCGCGCTGATCTCTGCTCTTATATTGACCACCGGTTTTGCGGCCGCCTTCTTTGGTGATCTCAATCTCGTCTCTGTCGCTTTTATTGTCTTGCTGGTTGGGCTTGGTCTGGATTTCACCATTCATGCGCTTGCGCATTTAGGCGATGAAAATCAGGAAACCACCGTTGATACGCTAACAGCGATGGGGCGCGGGATAGGCGGTGCGCTTCTTTTAAGCGCGTTGACCACTGCGCTTGCTTTCTTGTCTTTTGCTCCAACGGATTTTGTCGGTATGGCGCAGTTGGGCATTTTGGGTGCTGTGGGTGTGTTGGTCGCTTTCACTGTATCAGTAACGATGGTGCCAGCATTAATTGTTGCGTTTCCTTGGTTCGAGCGCTTTGCAACAAAAACGAATGGCGCGGACAAAGCGTCAGCTTCTGGCTTTGCTCATCTTGTTCAGGCAGGAAGACCCGTGCTTGCCACCGTGTTGGTGTTGTTAACGGTCGCCGCCTTATTTGTGATTTCTGACGTTCGCTTTGATGCTGACCCAGTGGCTTTGCGTGATCCTGACAGTCCGTCCATGAAAACGTTGGGGCTATTGCATGAAAGAGTGGAAACGGCGCCTTATCGTTTGAGCTTGATGCGTTCGAGTTTGGAAGAAGCTGATAAAGCAGCGCAGGCAGTGGAGGCGCTCGATACCGTTCATTCAGCTCGCACGCTGAGTAGCCTTGTGCCGGAAAACCAAGATGAAAAGTTTGAAATTCTCGATCTGTCCTTTGCAACATTAGATACGATTGCGACGGGCGAGGGGTTGGAAAATGCTAGTTTGCCAGAAGGAAAAACCCCGCTTGTTGCTTTAAGCGAGCGATTGGCGAAACAGGTAGAGCGTCCGGCGGCGATTGCGTTTTCATCTGTGCTGGCAAAACTCAGTAGCGAAACAACGGGCATGCAAAAGCAGGTTGAAGGCGATATCTTCCGCTTCTTTCCAGCGCTCATCAAAGCAATCGAAGCCCAGCTGCTTGTGGACTTCGTGACGCTTGAAAATGTGCCTGACTTCTTCAAGCAACGTTTTATCGGCGCAGATCAGCAGTGGCGCGTTGACATTGTACCAAACGGTGACGTGCGCGATGGCAAGGCTTTGGATGCGTTCGTCCAATCTGTAGAGCAGTTTGATGAAACCGCGGCGGGTGCGCCTTTACAAATTGCCAATGCGGGCAAAACGGTATCAAAAGCGATGGCTCTTGCGGTCGGTTTGGCTGCAATTAGTATTTTGATCGTGTCTTTCATTGTGCTGCGGCAAGCGTCCACCGTTCTTGCTATTATCGTGCCTTTGATCATGGCTGGGCTGTTAACAGGAGCTGCAAGCGTCATCTTTGCGATCCCGTTTAACTACGCAAATGTAATCGTTTTACCGCTTTTAATAGGGCTTGGCGTTGATAGTGGTATTCACATTGCTACCCGCAGAGAGCGCTCACAAGATAGTGCAGGACTTTATCAATCCAGCACGCCATGGGCTGTGTTGTTTAGCGGACTTACAACCATTGCCGCGTTTGCAACTCTTGGTGTTTCTGATCATCGAGGGACTGCGAGTATGGGGCAAATGTTGGCCATTGCAATTTTCTGCACCTTAATGTCAACGATCGTGATCACGCCGTTAATCATTGATATTATTGAGAAATTTAAGAAAAAAAATATCTGAAGCCTTAGGGTGCCTTGTGCAAATAATGAGCATGGCTTATTTAATACACATCAGATTCAAGCTTCTTTGCAAACTTTCATAAATGGTTGGTTTTAAAGAAAATTGATGGTCGGCCATTTTTCGGGCATCTTTCGATGTCATTTGGCTGTTAACGCAACAAGGGATTTTTTTAATGCTATCTACCGCCACCAAACAAGCCTCAGGCTTCTCATCAACAAAACGGCTTTTTTGGACTTATAGTCTTGCTCTTTTTACAATCATTTTCGCATTAGCGCCTCTTCATCCGGCCCTTGCGCAATCGGGCGCTGAGAAGGCTGCGATTAGGCAGGTGGATGCTTTGTTGAAATCGGCGCATAGATCATCAGGCAGTTTAGGTGGCCTCCGCTCTGTGGTTTCTAGACATTTTGCTATTGGAACATGGACAAATGCTACGCTTGGCAAGGCAGGTAAAAAAGTTACGTCAGGCCAACGCTCACAAGTGCGCAAACTATTGCCGAGCTACATTGCTAAGCAGTATTTCAAACAGTTCAGCGGCAGTGGGTCGAAAGCAGGATCAGTTGTGAAAGCACGCACTGTTCGTCGCGACGTTTTGGTAACCTCAAAAATTCCAAGCCGTAGCCGCACTTTCACCGTTGTATGGCGCATGCGCGTTATTGGCGGTAAATATCGTGTGATCGATTATACCACTGGTGGCGTGTCTGCTGTTATCCTACGTCGCTCAGAATTTGGCGGTATAATTAAGAAATCCGGTGGTGATGGCCTTGTTAGGTTCCTGAAAAAGTTCATCGCCTCTTAGTAACTATCCCAGTTGTAACGAAGATCACAAAACATTGTATTTGGGTCTAGCACTGGACAAAGTAACTCTGCTTTGTCCAGTATCGTGCTGGTGGGCATTAAGCATGCCATTTAATTATAATTGGAGGAAAGTTCCTTTTTCCTTCTGCATTTAAGTAGTTTGCGGGAGCTACTTTATAACGAGATGGAGGCGGGCTTGGCTGGTGACCACGCTGCTGCATTTTTAAAAAATGGAATAGAAGCCGCTGAACTGACAGTTTTTTTGGCTAACCCGAGAGGGTTTTGTGCAGGCGTTGAACGCGCGATTACGATTGTCGAACGTGCGTTGATCAAGTTTGGATCGCCCGTCTATGTCCGCCATGAAATCGTGCATAACAAACGCGTGGTCGATGAACTACGGAATAAAGGTGCAGTTTTCGTTGACGAACTCGATGCAGTTCCGACAGGCGCTGTAACAATCTTCAGCGCACATGGCGTTTCTCGTTTGGTCGAAGATGATGCTCAAAATCGAACGTTAAAAGTTATTGATGCGACTTGCCCATTGGTCTCAAAAGTCCACATCGAAGGCCGTCGTTATGCCGAGCAAGGGTATGAGATCGTTTTTATAGGCCACTTAGGCCATGCTGAGGTTGAGGGGACGGTTGGACAAATTCCCAAACCTGTTCATGTGATTGCGAATGAACAAGAGGCGAGAGATCTCATCATTCAAAACCCTGACAAAGTTGCCTTCATCACTCAAACAACACTCAGCGTTCAAGACACACAAAGCATCATTGCTGTTCTGCGTGGGCGCTTTCCCGCGATTGTTGGCCCAGATACGAAAGACATTTGTTACGCAACGCAAAATCGGCAAACCGCTGTTCGAGATATGTTGGGCGAGATTGATCTTTTATTGGTTGTGGGTGCGCACAACAGTTCTAATTCTAATCGGTTGCGAGAAATTGGCACTGAACAGGGCATAGAAAGCCATTTATTGGAGACCGCTGATGCATTCGATCCGGCGTGGTTGAATGGTGTGAAGCGTATTGGATTGACGGCTGGAGCCTCGGCGCCTGATTCGATTGTCCAAGAAACGTTGACGCGTCTTTCGCAACTTCGACAAACCAAAATCATCATTCGTGACGGCGTAAAAGAGGATATGCAGTTCAAGCTTCCTGCGGAGGTTGCACGGATTTAGCAAATAAGAATTGGAGCACAAGGCAACTTGTTACGGCAATCACACTTGTTTTTGCTGTAAATGTGACCAATTTGACATCAAAATAACTGGACTGATTTGGATTTTGCCAGTAGGTCTAACAACGATTTAGCGTGCTGTGTCCTCCCATACAGCACCAACAGTGAAGGATACTGTCTTGAGTGTACCTCTATTTCAGCAAGCCAAAGTCGGCGCTTATGTGATGAAGCAAAAGATGAAGGGCAATAAGCATTACCCTTTGGTGTTGATGCTTGAACCTCTTTTTCAGTGTAACTTGGCATGTGCTGGTTGCGGTAAAATCGATTACCCAAAACCAATCATGAAACAACGCTTGAGCGTTGAAGAGTGTCTTGAAGCCGTTGATGAATGTGGCGCACCGATTGTCGCTCTTCCAGGTGGCGAACCGCTGATCCATAATGGTATTGTAGATATTGTAAACGGTATCGTAGCGCGCAAAAAATTCGTGTCGCTTTGCACAAACGCAATTTTGCTTGAGAAGAAACTCGACCTCTTCACACCTTCAAAATATCTCTTCTTCTCTGTTCACTTGGACGGCATGAAAGATCACCACGACAAATCAGTTTGTCGTGCGGGTATCTTTGATAAAGCGGTAAGCGCGATCAAAGCGGCCAAAGCAAAAGGCTTCCAAGTCAACACAAACTGTACTGTGTTTGATGGTCACCCTGTTGACGATTTGGTTGAATTCTTCGATTTCTGTCGTGACCTCGATGTTGGCGTTACGGTGTCTCCGGGCTTTGCTTATGAGCGTGCACCTGATCAAGACAACTTCTTGAACCGTAAGAAAACCAAAGATTTCTTCCGTGAAGTATTCAAACGCGGTAAGGGCCGCAACTGGACCCTTTCACACTCAACTTTATATCTCGATTTCCTTGCTGGTAATCAGCAATATCAGTGTTCTCCTTGGGGCATGCCAACACGTAATGTGTTTGGCTGGCAGAAGCCTTGCTATCTCTTGGGTGAAGGTTATACCGACAGCTATAAAGAGCTGATGGAAGAAACTGATTGGGATGCATACGGCACAGGCCGCTACGAGAAATGTGCTGACTGTATGGCGCATTGTGGCTATGAGCCGACAGCAGCGGTAGATGCAACAAACAATCCGCTAAAAGCTATGATGCTTGGCATCAAAGGGCCAAAACTTGATGGCCCAATGGCGCCAGAGATCAACATGGATGCGGCACGCCCTGCGCATGATATTTATGATGAGTTGGTCCAAGAGCAACTTGATAAATTGGACGCGGCTGAATAGTCCGTTTCAATTTTACGAATTTAAGAGCCTCGATTTTTGATCGGGGCTTTTTTATGCCTATTCGCTTTGAAGTGGCGTGGTGAGAAGATCGGCAGGATTAAAGGCAATCGTTTTTAAGCTTTGATTGTCCAAAACATCCAAGAATGCTTGTTGTGCATTGACCATCACGCCGCGCAATTTGCAGGCAGGCGTCAAGACGCAGGCAGCCGCTGGTTCTTGCATGCAGCCAACGATAGCAAAGTCATTCTCGATTAATCGGACGACGTCACCAAGCGAAATATCTTCTGCTTTTTGGCCAAGGCTAACACCGCCGCTGCGTCCACGATGGGAGGTGACGAAGCCAGCTTTTGCAAGCTTGGAGACAATCTTCATGACATGAGATTTCACCAACTGGAGTCGTTTGGCAATCTCGTCAACGGTGATTGGTTCTGCTTGGTTCTCAAGTAACATCAAGATCCGAAACGCAAAATCGCTGGCTTGGCTTAATCGCATGATATCCTCAATAGATACATCTAATATGTTGTTTTTAGCATAAAGTGATGCTATATAAAAGATACAAATTAAATGAATGTATAAGTCATGACAAGAAACGAACCACAGATGAAGCCGGAACTTGCTATGGGCGAGGGTGTAACTGAGCATAAAATCAGCCTGATGGTTGACCAGTTTTATGAGCGCGTTTTTGCTGATGACAAGCTTGGCCCGATCTTCAAACAGCACATCTCAGGTGATCACCATGAGCACCTTGAGACGATGAAGCGATTTTGGCGCTCTGTTCTGCTTAAAACTCGCGAATATGACGGGAAGCCTGTGCCAGCGCATCAAAAGATTGATGGTGTTGAAATTCATCACTTTCAAACGTGGCTCGGCCTGTTTGCTGAAACCGTTGGTGACCTATTCACGGATGTAGAGGCTGCAGACATTCTAACAAGGGCAGAGCGGATTGCGACGAGCTTGTGGCTTGCTCGAAATCTAGACCCCTTTCAAAATCCGCCTGTGTGGGGCAGGGCGGATGCTTTCAATCAAGCTAAATCGAATGTGCAAGAAGGAGACATCCAATGTGGATAGTTAAAGCAATTGCGGCTCTTTTTCTCCTGCCTGGAACAGTGGTCATAAACATGATCGGCATCACGGTTGAAGAAGACGGCGGTATTCTGCGATCTTTTATCAATATGTGCTTTTGGGGTGTGATCGTTACATGGATCGCGCTGAGCTTATTTCTCTAGCTGTACCCCTCAGGTAAGCTTGGGTAACTCACGACAAGCAGCAGATTGCAAAGCTGCTAATGCTGTATCGGTATTCCCTTTGAGCTTTAGCAATGCACCCAATCGAAATGGGTTCTTCAAAAGCGCAAGCAGAATTGGCTTGAGGTTCGGCGTGCCGTCTTCATTCACGCCATTTGCTACAAATTCCGGCAAGTGATCACCGACAGCATCTGAGACTGAGCGCAATACGAAGAACGGGATACCTCCCTCTTTCGCAGCGCGTGCAACACCGTGGCTTTCCATGTCAGCGATGGCGGCGCGTGTTAGCTGGTGCAATCTGGCTTTGTCGGTTGGATTAAACACAATTTCATCCACACCACACACGCTCATTTGCAAAGGCTTTGCACCGCCTAAAGATAGGCCATCGACCTTCTTGGTCGCAGGTCTTTTGCCGTAACTCTCATCAAGGGTGGTGACGACATGGTTTGAAAAAACCACATCCCCAACCCGCAACTTAGGGGTGAGACCGCCTGCAATGCCAAATGATAAAAGCTTGCTGCACCCTTGCTGAACAAGATGATCAGCAGCTTGCCGTCCGCGCTGGGCAGAAGAGCCGGACGCAATGATTTTGAAGGCTTCCCGATCAAGACCAACGTGATCAATAGCCTGCCAAAAACAATCCACCTCAGCTTGAAAACCGCAGACAATACCAACCGTCATGAAAGAACCGCCTTTGCAGCCATTTCGCCAGAGCGGATTGAGCCTTCAATGGTTGCAGGCACACCAGTGTCTGTCCAATCGCCTGCTAGGACGAGATTAGAAAACTGTGTTTGTGCAGCAGGGCGCTTTGCAACGCTTTCAGGGGATTGATCAAAGGTCGCGCGGCGCTCACGGATCAAGCGGCCAGCGTCATAGGTTGTGCCAGTGGGTAAATCTAAGGCGGCAACCACTTCGTCCCATAATTGGGGGAGAAGGTCATCTTCAGAGATACGGTCTAACCCCAACGCATCTGCCGCACTGATTGTTAGGCTGATGATATTGCCACGAACGAAGATCCAATGAGTTTTGGCATTTACAAGTCCCAAGAGTGGCGGCAACTTATCCGCACTCCACGTGTCCGCCATTTTGAAATGGGCGTTGACGATGGCGGTATCACCATCAGGTATAGAACTATCCGACAATATCCGCGCTGCTTGTGCACGGGGAACGGCGAGCACGACGGTGTCTTGTGTGCCAAGGTTGATAACTTCATCGCCAAGGTGAACGCGCGTTACTTTGCCATTGGCCATTTCCATCTCTTTCAACGGTGTGTTGAATTGTGGTTTGATGCCTTTGGTTTCAAGGAAGGCGAGGGCTGGATCAACAAAGGTTTCGCTCAATCCACGCTTGGCAATCATCGGCTTGCAATAGGTGCCACCCTTGGCGAATGTCTCGGCAAACACCGACCACATCAGTTTTGCGCTGGCACGATCAGGCGTTGTGTTTAAAACTGCCCATGTCATCGGCTCCCAAAAGCGTTCGAATAGTTTGCCTGTTTTGCCCGTTAAGCTCTCGATGGTTGCTTGAGCCCCCGCAAAAGGAAACTTCAACGCACTGGCAAATTCTGACAAGCGAACACCTGGAATGGAGCGCGATTTTTTAAGCACCCACCACGGGATCAAGCCTTTGTCCAAGGTGACAGACCAGCGCTCGTTGCTCGCATGGTCATAAAATGGAAAGGTTGCCGCATCCGCAATCTCAAGCTCGTGTCGGGCGTTGAGCAAATCGAGATAAGAAAGAGCACTTTTGTTGCCTGATAGGAGAAGGTGGTTGCCATTATCAATTAAGCAATCAAGCTTCGCATCATGGAACGAACGACAACGTCCACCAGCAGCCTTTGCACCGTCGTAAAGCTTCACATCGCGCCCAGCATCGGCAAGTCGCACAGCCGCACTTAGGCCCGCAACACCAAGCCCAACAATATGAACTGTGCCACTCATGAAGCGGTGATCTTTGATAAAGCAGGGGCTGGTAAAGGCTCAGCAGGCAATGGACGCTTCGGGAAGAAAAAGGCATAGCGAAGGCCATGCCCCAGCTTTTGCCATTTAGAGAGTTTGTGGATCGCGGGATCACGCACGAAATCCGCGGCCTCCATACGGTCGAGATAGGTTTCATAAACACCCATCATCATCAACGCAGACCGTGTTGGCTCACCCTCAAGCTCATCCAACGCGCGGCGTGCCTCAATGAAACGAGCGCGGGCAATTTTCCCAATTTCACGACAGACATCGCGAAGGTTGTCATGGCCTGCAACATCATGTGGTGTGGTTGTTGTAATGCCATGCTTCTGCAGTAGCTCTGCTGGCAGGTAAAGCCGATCAATATCGGCATCCTCTTCCACATCACGCAATATATTGGTGAGCTGAAGCGCGTCAGCAAGGTTCAGCGCAAATCGGTCGCGCGGTTCGCCTGCGGACACGCCAAAAATGCGGATCGACATCATGCCAACAGTGCCAGCAACACGGCGTGTGTAATCAAGCAAACCCTCAAGCGATGGACCTTGCACGGGACCGTTCACATCGGTTTCCATGCCTTCAATCATCAAGACCAATTCTTGTTTTGGAATTTGAAATGTGCGGATAGGCTCTAACAAGGCTTTGCCGATCAGCGAGCGTGGTGCTCCGTCATAAAGAGCCGCCACCTCATCGCGCCAATCTTTCAAAAGCTGGCGCTTCTCATCCAAATCGCCTTCTTCATCGGCAATATCATCGACCACACGGCTAAAGGCATAAACGGCGAAGATTGCCTCACGACGCGGTTTTGACATCGCTTTCATACCGAGCGTGAACGACGACTTTGATTTTGTCATCAAATGCTCTGCATAATCTTTCGGATCAGAAAAATTCGCATGGGTTTCAATGGGGCCGAGGTGAGCAAGGGACATGAATTAAACTAGCGTTTTTGCACGTGGAAGATAAGACGCATCAATCCGTAAAAGCCTGCAACGGCAAAATCAAGCTTTGTAAGCTTTACACGGGTCGCCAGAGGATCACCTGTTCGTAATCGGGCATGGAGTTTGTGGGCTAAGCGCACGATCACGGTTGATTCGGCGGCCAGTCGGCGGCTTTTGAGGCGAGGTGCCAAATCGCGACATAACGCCAACAACGGCTCACAACCATCAAGACATTGGTCAAGCACATGGCGAAGCGTTGGCGGCGTGTGATTGCCATCTAAGACATCCGCGTTAATGCCTTGCGCTTCCAGCCAATCCGACGGCAGATAAACGCGGTCGATTTCGTGCTTGTCTTTACCGCAATCTTGCAGGTGGTTTAAAATTTGAAGCACTGTGCAAAGAGCATCTGAGTTTTTAAATCCAGCATTGTCTTCCCCATGTAGGTCCAGCAAAAAGCGACCAACGGGATCAGCAGACATGGTGCAATAATCAATCAGCTCGTCCCAAGTCTTATAACGGTTTTTCAAGACATCTTGGCGGAAGGCATCAATCAGCTTGCGTCCGCGCTCCAACGGCACTTCACAAGCATTCAGGCTAGCGTGAAGCTTGGTCGCTTTCTGCGTGCCATCTACCGCCATATCAGGTGTCATGAGGGCTGTCTCAAAGGCTGTGAGGCGTGCAATTTTATCGTCGGCTGCAAGATCAGTGTCATCGCTAATATCATCACCTGCACGGGCGAAATCATAATAAGCGGCCACATGAGGGCGCAACTCTTTGGCGATCAAAAACGAGCCGACAGGAAAGTTCTCATCGCCAGCACCTTTGCCGGATGAAGCTTCGATCGTTTCATTCAACAATTTTGAAGCGCCTGTTTCAGACATTTGTCGTCGTCCTCTTGAAATATTATTTCCCTGTTTAGTGATTGCAGCGGCGCTTGACAACCAAAGCGCGATGGACTTGATCAAATACCAGTAATCACCATATGGAAAACTATGACGTTTTTAGATTTTATCATCTTTGTGACAGGGCTTTCTTGTGCAATTTGGATCTACCTATTGGTCTTTCATCATCGTTTTTGGTTATCCAATCAGGTGTTGAAAGCCAGCGCTCCTTTGCGCGATGAGGAATGGCCTGATGTAGTCGTTATTATTCCCGCGAGGAATGAAGCAGAAACAATTGAGGCGGTTGCAAAGAGACACCTTGAAAATGAATACCAAGGCCAGCTTGATCTGATTGTTGTTGATGACCAATCAAGCGATGGAACAGGAGACCTTGTTCGCGCCCTTGGCAGCAACCGCGCTCATGTGATTGAGGGCAAAGATTTGCCCGATGGTTGGTCCGGTAAATTGTGGGCGGTGAATAATGGGCTCGTGGCTGCCAAAGAAATTGCACCCAAGGCTAGCTATGTCTTGCTAAGTGATGCGGACATTGAACACGCGCCCGGTACTTTATCCAAGCTTGTCTCTAAAGCCGTGCAAGAAGAGCAGGCGATGGTTTCCATCATGGCAATGCTTGATGCACGTGGATTTTGGGGTGGGCTGTTGATGCCTGCTTTCATCTTCTTTTTTCAAAAGCTCTATCCCTTTCCAGCCATCAACCATCCTGCCTCAAAAATTGGCGGGGCAGCGGGTGGTTGCATGTTGATTGAGCGCAAGGCACTGGATGAGATCGGCGGCGTTGAGACAATCAAGGGCGATTTGATTGATGATTGCGCGCTGGGCAAAGCATTGAAAGACCCCAACGGCGCGAAACGTTCTACATGGCTCGGTTTTGATGATGGTGTCGTCAGTCTGCGCGATAATCGCGAGCTGCATACGATTTGGAAAATGGTGGCCAGAACGGCCTTTACGCAACTTCGGTTTTCAAGTCTTTTGCTGCTTGGTTCTGTCATCGGCATGGCGCTGACGTATCTTGTGGCGCCTATGGTATTCCTGACATTGTCACTGCATGGATCGATATTAGCGTCCACACTCGGTGCATTAGCTTATGTCGGTATGACTTTGGCTTATACACCGACACTGCGCCGCTATAAGAAGTCACCCTTATGGGCGCTCATCCTGCCGCTATCAGCAATTGTCTATATGATGATGACGATCTCATCGGCCTTGAACCATTGGCGGGGCCGAGGTGGTGCTTGGAAGGGTCGGACTTATTCTTGATCCTGAGAGGGGGTGTCACCATCCTCTTGATCTGTTTCGTGATCTGTCTCTTGGCCCGTTTCTTCTTCGAATTCATCAAACGCGGGTACTGAGCGGTTGAGGTGTCCGTTTTTTGATAGCCACGACAAGGCTTCGATCAAAGCATCATCGAGTGGGGTCAAGTCCATATCAAAACTTGCCTGAGCTTTGGTTGCATCAAACACCAGCTTTCGCCCCGCAAAGCGCACGCCCGAAAACGGTGCTTTAGGCGGTCGCTTCAAGAATTTGCATAAGATTTTTTCTTCAATGAAAGAAGCAATCAGCGCAAGGCTAAACGGAACCTGACGTTTTGGCATATCAATGCCTGTAAGCTGTTCAAGATGCACTAAGAAGTCATCCATTCTCCAATTTTTACCAGAGAGTAAATAGCGGTTTGCCGGTTGCCCTTGTTCGCCTGCTTGCACGATGGCTTTTGCTAGCAGCTGCACATCAATGAAATTGATTAGTTGGTCAAGCGTTGCAGGGATATTGCCGTTGACCAAATCACGCAGCAGGCCGGTTGGTGCCGTCATGTTGTGATCGCCTGCACCGATTGGAGCAGAAGGCATTACCACGATGGTATCAATCAAAAACTTTGCGTCCATCACCACCCGTTCGCCCCGTCGTTTAGAACGGGCATAAGCACCAAAAAGGTCGGCGGGTTCTCCAATGTCATCGTCTGCCACTGAGCGCTCATTGCGGCTGGCTGACCCTGTGATGGCGGTGACGAAGCTTGAACAATGAACAAAACGATCGGCTTTCGCATTAAGAGCGGCCTGTAGCACCGTGCGCGTGCCTTCTACGTTGACAGTCTGATAGGCGCTTTCATCCGGCATCCATAAGGATGTTAGGGCGGCAAGGTGGTAGACGGTTTTTACATCATCCATTGCAGCTTGCATGATGGGCGCATCTAAGATGTCGGCTTCAATGCGTTCTGCCCCATCTTCTGGCGCATTTTCAAAAGAACGATCTACAGCGCGCACTTGGTAACCACCTTGCAGCAATTCACGCACGAGATGACGACCAACAAAACCGTTTGCACCAGTGACAAGAACAAGTTCGTTCATGATGTCTGCCTTCCGTTACAAACAAGAAGGCCTTTGTCACCCACACTGCCAAGCACCAGTTTGCCAGCGGTTTGCACGGCGATGGAGGCTGCCGAATAAAGGCGCCCTGAGGGGTCGTCGAATAGGGTCAAAACTTGAGTGCCAGTTACTTTTTGAATGCGGGATGGGGCGTATTTTTTCCAGCCGTATCGATAAAGGGCAAGCTTGAACAGGCTGGGGTGAACGGCCACTTGGATTATACCTGGTTTGCCGACATTGAGATTGTCTGGACTACCATCAAGCTTCACAACATCTCGGCGGTCAGTCTTTGGAAAATAGCGCAATTGATTGGCGCGGGTTTCTGCAACAACGAGGAAGTTGTTGTCACCGAGAGGACGATCTTTGAACTGAATGCCAATACCATTGGGAAAGGCAAGCTTCTCTGCTGATTTAAAAATTGGGTAGGCATCAACCTTATCAGCAAAGCGCAATGGCTGGGCCGAAACTGATCCAGCCTTCATGCCTGTGATGTTTTCAAAATGCGCCGCAATACCTTCGCAATAACGGCGATCAAGTGTTGTCCACTGGCGGGCTTGGAAATTTAGACTGTTGTGCGGGTTTAATGGTGACTGATCGATGTTCCCGTAAACTGGTTCTTTCGCTGCGATTGCCGCTTCGCTCAAATTGGCAAGGACAAGGTCATTGGCGCGGCAAAAAGAACCAGCAATTTTCTCTGGTGCAAAGGCAGTTTTGCCTTTGAGCAAGAACGTATAAATTGTCGGCGCATTTATCGTCGTATCGTTTTTTGTTTCATACGAACGATTGACGAAAGCAACTTTCACAAAATCATTCTTCAAATGCACCGCATCCACACCATGTGGGCGCAAGCCGCCGGGGAACGTGTCGAACAGGGACGAAACTTTGATTTCCTTCTCACCAAGCTGCTTGGCAGGAACAATGTAAATGCCGCCTTCGGGTGGCGTGCCATTGTCAGTGGTTGAGCGGCGATCATAGGCGGTTACCAGAAGGTCTCCACCAGGTAGTTTTGCCATATCCTCAGCACCTATAACCGAAAGGCCTGTGTTGCTATCTGTGAGCGTCAGGCGATGGCATTGCTCATGGGAGTAGATGGCATTTTCGATTTTTTCAGAACAACTGGCAAGCAGCACAAGAAGCGCAAAAGGCGCTGTCTTCTTGATCCGTTTTATTGTTGCCCCCCGTCTCATTTTTAGCCAATAACCTCAGGTCGTTGATAGTCCCATTTCTTGATGAAATGAGCACATCGTTCTTCCACGTTGGCGGCCATCTCGGGTGATCCTTTGAAGGCGTTCTTCTTGTATGATTTCACAGAGCCAAGATAGTTGTCAAAGGCAGGCTTTGCAGTATCGAAACCGTCCAGTTGCAAGGTCGAATAGATTTTCTCTAGCGAACCGATAGGGTCTGCGCTCAACGTGTCATATCCAATTTCGACAAAATCAGGGGCGGTGAAGTCTGCGGTCTCACGCTCAAAGCGACGCATCATCTCATCATAAGTTTTAAGCACCGTCTCATCCACGTCCACATGATCAAACTCTTGCAGCGCGAAGACGGGCAGGAGTTTGTGGTAGAAATTTCGCATCGACAAATACACCTCAAATGGATTGCGGTGAATGTGGATGAATTTTGCATTGGGGAAGATGCTTTTCAAAAACTGCGGGCAGCCCGTATAGACTGGGTTTTTGATGAGCAGTTGCTTGCCTTGCTGCTTTGCAAGTTTGCGCATGAAATGGGTGAATGCATATTCGCGGCTTGCGCGTTCTTCGTCATTCCATTGATCTGGCCAAAGACCGCGATTGAGTTCTTGGTCAAACGTCTTTGGAAAATAGATCGCATGATAAAATGAGATCGGGGTCATGCTGGCAAGGGCGATTTCATCTTCTTGCGGCGCGTCAGGGGTGACGGGGATTGCGTCAATATAACGATCACGCGGTATCGTACGCTCTAGCAAGGGGCGCAGCGTTTTGATGATGGAAAACATATCCCACGGCAAGCCCACGGTGATTGGGTCCACATAACCAAATTGGTCAGATTTCACCATGGTGTTGTAAAGGTGCGTCGTGCCTGAGCGCCAATGGCCGAGGATGAAAATTGGTGCTGGCATTTCGTCTAGTGCGGGAAGCTTTGGCTCAACCAACATTTTTTCAAGCGCAGAAATCGGCGAGCGACCAAGGGCAGCGCCCCAAATGCCAGCCGTCTTCAATCTGTTGCCAGCGCTCGGCCATCCACCTCTGGAAAAGACATGCGCGAGTGTTTTTAAATCTGCACCGCAAAGGGGATGTGACATCTAATCGTCTCGACTGGTGTTGTTTATTGTTTTTTGCTCAACGCCCGCTCTATAGCGGGAACAAGTTCATCCTGTAACCGACTTGCGGTGATTGGGCCAATAAACTTGTGAACAATAGTGCCCGATTTATCGACCACGAAAGTTTCTGGCACGCCGTAAACACCAAAATCTATGCCGACCCGTCCGCTATGGTCAGCTCCGACGGCATCATAAGGGTTGCCAAGTTCGTCCAAAAACGCGCGGGCTTTTTCGTCAGTATCTTTGTAGTTCAACCCGTAAATGGTGAGGTGCTTGTTTCTGCTCAGGGCCTCCACAAAAGGATGCTCAGCACGGCAAGGTGCACACCACGATGCCCACACATTGATGAGGGTTAGCTTGTTATCCTTGGCGCTTTCACTGGAGAAGCTCGGAAAATCGGTGCCTTCAAGGGCTGTCAATTCAAAGGCTGGAACACTTTTGCCGATGAGGGCTGAAGGGACATCTGAATTATTGCGCCCACTGATAAGCTGTAAGAAGAACAGACCTGCAAGCCCCAAGAACAAAATGATAGGTAGCAAGGCAAAAAGGGATGGGCGCTTAGATTTGGCGGGTTTTGGCGTGTTGGTCATGAGTTATTCGCATCCTGCCGCGTAATGCCCGCGTCTTCGAGTTTCTTCAATGTTGCCTTTTGCTTTGCGCGGTCAATTAGTACCCAGATAATAAGGCCAATCATAACGGTAGCAGTAATTGCATAAGCGGCGGTAACGAAGCCAAGTTGTCCTGTAAACATCTCAATTACTCCGCTGGCTCGGCCATCATATGAGGCGCGCTTTGGTTTGCAATCCGGCTTTGTAGGGAGCGGATACGGCGTCTCATAATTTCATTGCGCATAGCAATCATATGCAGCGATAAAAAGATAAAGCTGAAAGCGAAAGCCATTACCAAAAGTGGGATCAAA
The DNA here is from genome assembly GCA_039973685.1 of Hyphomicrobiales bacterium. Lineage (NCBI taxonomy): Bacteria > Pseudomonadati > Pseudomonadota > Alphaproteobacteria > Hyphomicrobiales > Hyphomicrobiales bacterium. The sequence goes on along the minus strand of JBDWKL010000002.1, from coordinate 20,171 downwards.
ATATCAGGATGTATCGCAGGGCCGTCCAGACGAAGCACGCTTGCTGGTTGGTGCAATGTGTTCCACCAATCCACTGAAAACTTGATGATTGGAATATTCACGAAGCCAACAAGGATCATAACGGATGTAATTTTCGCAGCCTTTGCCGGTTCATCAATCACGCGCCACAAGGTGATGAGGCCTAAGTAGATGATGAAAAGCACCAACACAGAGGTGAGGCGGGCATCCCATATCCACCACGTTCCCCATGTCGGTTTGCCCCAGATAGAGCCTGTGACCAATGTCAAAAACGCAAAGGCAGCACCAAGTGGCGCGATGGCCTTAGCGGAGACGTCAGCAAGTGGGTGCTTCCAAACCAAGGTGCCAATCGCAGATAATGTCATCAACGTATAGGAGAACATGGAGAGCCATGCAGATGGCACATGAATGAACATGATGCGAACGGTTTGGCCCTGTTGATAATCTTCTGGCGCGACGAACAGAGCGAGGTAAAGTCCCCAAAGTGACAGCACCACTGCCAATGAAATGAAAATTGGCAGCAACACGCCAGACAGCTTTAGAAAGCGCGTTGGGTTCGCATATTTTGTTACAATGCCCATTAAAGGTCTCAACGTCCCGTGTTGGTTTTCTGCCAAGCAGCCAAATCAGCGCCTGTGTCTATATCATCTAAGGTGGAGATATAACCAACCTTCCATTGTTTGGGTAGGGTGGCAACGCTTTGTTGAAGTGCTTGTGATGTCGACCATTCAATATTCTTCAAAAAGTGAGAAGGTGTATTGGATAATCTTTTGAGACCAATCAACCAGTAGCCGCCATCATCACAGGGGCCAAACACGGCATCATTGCTGTGCAGCGCTTTGAACGCTTCATCGATATAGGCTGGTGAAATGTCTGGAATATCGCTGCCAATAATAAGCGTTGGTCCAATGTCTTGGTGATTGAGCGCTCGCGCCATCTTAGCACCAAGATCGCCATGGCCTTGTGGCATAAGCGCCAAATCACCAAAATGCGGGCCTATACATTCATAAATTGCGTTATCTGGCGTAAGGGCAACAGATAGCTTGATCGAAGGCATCGTCTTCAAACGTCCCAAAACACGGCTTAGATTGTTGCGATAAAACCGGAGCGTCTCAACTTTGCCAATGTCACGCGCAAGGCGGGTTTTACCACAGCCATAGCGTGGGGGACGGGCAAACAAGATGACGTGTCGGTGCATAAGCGAGTATTTCGATACTAGTAGAGTTTAGCAATCAAGCGCGGTGGTACTTTGAGCCAAAACAAAAACAGATAAAACAAGTTCTTTGTTGAACGCCAACGATAACCGTCGCGCAAAAACTTGTCTGCACTGGTTACAGCATCAGCTTCAAGGTTGATGAGCGCATTTTCCCCATGCGTTTTCGTGATTCTGCGTACGAGTTCGACATCTTCCATGATGGGTATCGCTGCATAGCCTCCCAGCGCTGCCAAGAAATCGCGATGGATGAGGAGACCTTGATCGCCATAGGGCAGGGCAAATTTCTTGCATCGCCAAGCCACGGTGTCTTCCAACTTTGCAGCTAGCGGGCTGTCTTCATCTAATTTGAAACGAAAATATCCAGCGCGCTGTCGATTCGCTGGATCTTCCATAAAGCGATCGATAGCATCGATTGCCTGTTGATCAAGCAGCGTATCGGCATGAAGAAACAAAAGCCAATCGGTTGTTACAGCCTCAGAACCAGCTTTTAACTGCGGCCCACGACCTTTTGCTGTTTGGATTAATGTTGCCCCATATTCTTTGGCAATGTCGCATGTTGTGTCACTAGAGCCGCCATCTGAGATAATGATGGTTTCTAATGTAGCCAAGCATTCAAGCGTTTTTTCAAGACAATGCGCGGCATTATAAGTTGGAATAACCACTGAAACTGATGGTATATGATGAGTAGTTTCAGGGTTGGCCACGGTGGTTTTTCATCTTAAGTAGAAGGTTGAGGAGAGGGCTTTTTTCTATTTCCTATTGAAATATGCGATATTTATCACGATTTCTACTCCTATGCCCCTTGAGAATTTTCATAACACAGATTAGAACCACATGACTTTCAAGGGCGCGCGAGCTGGACAAATCTGCTTTCGCGCCCCTAATTCGTCGGCAAAGCAAACGAAATCAAGCGTTTATTTGTCGCTCAACGCAAGCAAGCAGGACTTAGCCCGTGATGAACCCGTTTAAATTTTTGCAAGAAGTGCGAACGGAAACGTCTAAAGTTGTGTGGCCTTCACGCAATGAGACGATGATTACCACCGTTATGGTGTTGATTATGGTGTTTTTCGCATCCTTGTTCTTCTTGTTGATCGATCAAATCCTCGGTTGGGGTATCGGTCATTTGTTGAGCATTGGACGTTAGAGCTGACGAAGTGATGCGGAGACTATAAATGGCCAAGCGCTGGTACATTGTGAATGCCTACTCAAACTTTGAAAAAAAGGTCTGTGAGGCGATTCTAGAAAAAGTTGCGAAGAAGGGGCTCGATCATCTTGTTGAAGATGTGATTGTTCCAACTGAAAAAGTGGTTGAAGTGCGTCGCGGTCGTAAGGTCGATTCTGAGCGCAAATTCTTCCCAGGTTACGTTTTGGTTCGCATGGAACTAACAGACGAAACCTTCCACCTGATCAAAGATACTCCGAAGGTTACGGGTTTCTTGGGTAATGATTCTAAGCCTGCACCAATTTCAGACGCTGAAGCAGAGCGCATTTTGGTTCAGGTGCAAGAGGGCGTTGATCGTCCTAAGTCGGCCATCGTCTTTGAAGTAGGCGAGAAGGTCAAAGTGTCTGACGGTCCATTCTCAGACTTCGACGGTTTCGTTGAAGAGGTGGATGAAGATCGCGAACGCTTGAAAGTTACAGTTTCTATCTTCGGTCGGGCAACGCCTGTCGAATTGGAATATAATCAGGTTGCAAAACTCTGATTATTCGCTGGCCCTTTGAGGCTGGCAAACTGTGTGGAAAGTGAGGGCGCTTCGCCGGCGTCTCAAGCTGCACCACGCAGGCTCTTAAAACGAAACGCTGATTATAAAATCAGCAAAGGAGTATATCATGGCGAAGAAAATTGATGGATACCTGAAACTTCAGGTTCCTGCTGGTTCGGCAACGCCGTCCCCGCCCATCGGTCCAGCTCTAGGTCAGCGCGGTCTGAACATTATGGAGTTCTGTAAAGCGTTCAATGCGCAGACACAGGAAATGGAAAAAGGCGCACCAGTGCCTTGCACGATCACAATCTACCAAGACAAGTCTTTCACATTTGAGATGAAGACGCCTCCGGCATCTTTCTTGATCAAGAAAGCAGCGAACATCAAATCTGGTTCACAAACACCAGGTCGCGGTACTATTGCCTCTATTACGAAGGCTCAAGTGCGCGAAATCGCTGAAGCAAAAATGAAAGACCTAAACGCATTCGATATTGAAATGGCAATGCTTCAAATCGAAGGCTCAGCTCGCTCTATGGGCATCGCGGTGGAAGGCTAACGACATGGCAAAACTTGGTAAAAGAACACTCAAAGCTCGTGAAGGCGTTGATAAAAACGTTGAAGTAGCGATTGCTGAAGCTGTGAAAATGGTCAAAGAACGCGCAACAGCGAAATTTGACGAAACAATCGACATCGTAATGAACCTCGGCGTTGACCCACGTCACGCAGACCAAATGGTTCGTGGCGTATGTAACTTGCCAAACGGTACTGGTAAAACAGTACGCGTTGCAGTTTTTGCTCGCGGCGATAAAGCTGACGAAGCGAAAGCAGCGGGTGCAGATATCGTTGGTGCTGAAGACCTTATGGAAGAAGTGCAAAAGGGCAATATCAACTTTGACCGTTGTATCGCCACACCAGACATGATGCCAATCGTTGGTCGTCTGGGTAAAGTGCTTGGTCCACGTAACCTTATGCCAAACCCAAAAGTCGGCACAGTAACACCAGATGTTACCAAAGCTGTTGGTGAAGCTAAGGGCGGTGCTGTTGATTTCCGTGTTGAAAAAGCCGGTATCTTGCACGCAGGCGTTGGCAAAGCGAGCTTCACTGAAGCTGCTCTTCTAGAAAACATCAAAGCCTTTACAGACGCAGTACAAAAAGCCCGCCCAACAGGCGCAAAGGGTACTTTTGTTGAGCGTGTTGGTCTCTCATCTACGATGGGTCCAGGCGTAAAGGTTGACGTTTCAAGCCTCAGCGCTTAAACGTCCTCTCGACTTTTCCAAAGGTGGCTTTTGCTGCCTTTGGATTTTAGACAAGATTTCGATCTTGTCGCCCCTGTCCGAGATTGCAGGTGGAGACACGGTTTTATCCCGTGCTCTTTAAGCCAAATGGGCCCGCATGAGATAGGTGACAAACAATTTTTCTGCTTCATGCAGATTTAGCGTTTGAACCTAAATTCCTCCAATCACCCCGTGTGATGTGAGGCGACAGGCTAAACCGTCGGTTTGGCCCCCGTGCTAAGCCGGCTCATGCCCCGGACTGGTTGATGCTTAGTCAACTCGTCTCAAAGGAGAAAAGCAGTGGAAAGAGCACAAAAATCAGAGCTCGTCGCAGACCTCAATACCGTTTTCAATGAAAGCGGCGCTGTAGTTGTGGCCCACTATTCTGGCCTTACAGTTGCGCAAATGTCCGAACTTCGGACCAAAATGCGTGCAACAGGTGCCAGCGTAAAAGTGGCGAAAAATCGCCTCGTAAAGCTTGCTCTTAAAGGCACGGATGCAGAACACATCGACGGCTTGTTTACAGGCCCGACAGTGATCGCCTATTCAGACGATCCAGTTTCTGCACCTAAGATTGCCGTCGAATTCGCTAAGAAGAACGAAGACTTCGTTATTCTCGGTGGAGCGATGGGTGAAACCAATCTTAATCCAGACGGCGTTAAAGCTCTTGCAGCTCTACCGTCACTTGATGAACTGCGCGGCAAAATTGTTGGTCTACTTCAAGCACCAGCAGGAAAAATCGCACAGGTTGTCAACGCACCAGCAGGTCAGCTTGCTCGTGTGGTTGGAGCGTATGCCTCTAAAGATGAAGCGGCTTGAGGCCGACTCTTAAAAAACTAATTGGTTCAAATCTAAAGGAAATACAAAATGGCTAACCTAGATCAAATCGTTGAGGATCTCTCAGCACTTACAGTTTTGGAAGCTGCTGAGCTTTCAAAAATGCTCGAAGAAAAATGGGGCGTTTCTGCTGCAGCACCTGTTGCTGTTGCTGCTGCACCTGGTGCAGGCGGTGGCGAAGCTGCTGAAGAGAAAACTGAATTTGACGTAATTCTTGCTGGCGCAGGCGACAAGAAAATCAACGTGATTAAAGAAGTTCGCGGCATCACAGGTCTTGGCCTGAAAGAAGCGAAAGACCTCGTTGAAGGCGCGCCTAAAGCAGTTAAAGAAGGCGTTTCTAAAGAAGAAGCAGAAGAAATCAAAGGCAAGCTTGAAGCTGCCGGCGCTTCTGTAGAAGTTAAGTAAGCTTAGGCTTATTGGCTCTATAGGGCTAAAAATTGAGGTGCGCTTGATGAATTTCAAGCGCACCTATTTCTGTCTTATTTGATGGATATCTAATTTTGCGGTTGATTCTCGAATGTCCCTGTTTTAAAGGGCTATTCGACAATCGACTGATTTGGTTTTGTTGTGCAGTGGTGTAGAGCGGCACGAACGGCAGCAAAATATAACCAAACTGATCCTAACGCTCAATGGATCGGCTTTACTAGGAGTGAAAATGGCTCAGGCATTTTCAGGTCGCAGACGTCTTCGTAAGTTTTTCGGTAACATCACAGAAGTAGCAGAAATGCCAAACCTCATTGAGGTTCAAAAGGCATCTTATGACCAGTTTCTGCAAGTGGCATCTCAGCCAGATGGTAGCCGGATCGAAGAAGGTCTAGAGGCCGTCTTTAAATCTGTATTCCCGATTTCTGATTTTTCAGGCGGATCACTGCTCGAATTCGTATCTTACGAATATGAAGCACCAAAGTATGACGTTGAAGAATGTCGCCAGCGTGGCATGACATATTCAGCGCCACTTAAAGTGACGCTTCGCCTTATCGTGTTTGATATTGATGAAGATACAGGCGCGAAATCAGTCAAAGACATTAAAGAGCAAGACGTCTACATGGGCGACATGCCATTTATGACGGGCAATGGTACATTTGTCGTGAACGGCACCGAGCGTGTTATCGTCTCACAAATGCACCGTTCACCGGGCGTGTTCTTTGACCATGATAAAGGTAAAACGCACTCTTCTGGTAAACTCTTGTTCGCCTCACGGATCATTCCTTACCGTGGTTCATGGCTTGATATTGAGTTTGACGCAAAAGACATCGTGCACGCACGTATCGACCGTCGTCGTAAGCTTCCTGTCACAACACTCTTGTATGCCCTTGGTTATGACCCTGAGAGCGTCTTAGCTGAGTATTACAACACAGTGACATACACACGCTCTGGTGAAGGCTGGCGCATCCCGTTTGATGGCAACACACTTAAAGGTCAAAAGGTCACTGTTGATCTGATTGACGCTGATTCAGGTGAAGTTGTTGTTGAAGCTGGTAAGAAGATTACAGCCCGTACAGTAAAACAGCTTGATGAGAAGGGCGTTAAAGCGCTTCAAATCGAGAATGATGATCTGATTGGCCGCTATGTATCTGTTGACATGATCAACATGGAAGATGGCGCGATCTTTGCTGAAGCTGGCGATGAGATCGACGTAGACAATCTCGAAGCTATGACTGAGCATGGCATCGACGAGTTGGTTCTTCTCGACATCGACCACGTGAATATTGGCCCTTACCTACGCAACACACTTGCCGTTGATAAGAATGATAACCGCGAAGGTGCATTGTTCGATATCTACCGCGTAATGCGCCCAGGTGAGCCACCGACAATTGATACAGCTGAAGCCATGTTCCAGTCGCTCTTCTTTGATGCAGAGCGCTATGACCTTTCTGCTGTTGGTCGTGTGAAAATGAACATGCGTATGTCTTTGGACGCAGAAGACACAGTTCGTGTCCTTCGCAAAGAAGACATCACAGAAGTTGTTCGCACGCTTATCGATCTTCGTGATGGTCGCGGTGAGATCGACGATATTGATAACCTCGGCAACCGCCGCGTTCGCTCTGTTGGCGAATTGATGGAAAATCAATACCGTGTTGGTCTGCTTCGTATGGAGCGTGCCATTAAAGAGCGCATGTCTTCTGTCGAAATCGACACTGTGATGCCGCAGGACTTGATTAACGCGAAACCAGCTGCTGCTGCAGTTCGTGAATTCTTCGGTTCTTCGCAATTGTCACAATTTATGGACCAAACCAACCCGCTTTCAGAGATCACGCACAAGCGTCGTCTTTCAGCGCTTGGGCCTGGTGGTCTAACACGCGAACGTGCTGGTTTTGAAGTGCGCGATGTGCACCCAACTCACTACGGTCGTATTTGTCCGATTGAAACACCTGAGGGTCCAAATATTGGCCTGATCAACTCGCTCGCAACATTTGCCCGCGTCAACAAGTATGGCTTCATCGAAAGCCCATACCGTAAAGTTGTCGATGGTGCGGTGACTGAGGAAGTGATTTACCTCTCCGCAATGGAAGAGGCGAACTATACGGTTGCTCAGGCGAACGCTCCTTTGGATGAGAACTTCAAGTTCATCAATGAAACGGCTCAGTCGCGTCATGCTGGTGAAGTTTTGATTTCTCCAATTGAGAACATCGACTTGATGGACGTTTCACCGAAACAGCTCGTATCGGTTGCGGCTTCTCTCATTCCATTCCTAGAAAACGATGATGCGAACCGCGCTTTGATGGGTTCAAACATGATGCGTCAGGCTGTGCCGTTGGTACGTGCTGAAGCACCATTCGTTGGTACGGGTATGGAAGCGGTTGTAGCGCGCGATTCTGGTGCTGCTATTGGCGCCCGTCGTGCTGGTATTGTTGACCAAGTGGATGCGACACGTATCGTTATCCGTGCGACTGAGGATCTTGATCCTTCTCGTCCAGGTGTTGATATTTACAGCCTACAAAAGTTCCAACGTTCAAACCAAAACACTTGTATCAACCAGCGACCACTCGTTCGCATGGGTGACCGCGTGACCAGAGGCGATATCATCGCAGACGGTCCGTCAACAGATCTTGGTGATTTGGCGCTTGGCCGTAACGCTCTCGTGGCGTTTATGCCTTGGAATGGCTACAACTACGAAGATTCAATCTTGCTTTCTGAGCGTATTGTTCGTGATGACGTCTTTACTTCGATCCACATCGAAGAATTTGAAGTTATGGCGCGTGATACGAAGCTTGGACCGGAAGAAATCACACGTGATATTCCAAACGTATCTGAAGAGGCTTTGAAAAACCTCGATGAGGCGGGCATCGTTTACATCGGTGCGGAAGTAACAGCTGGTGACATTCTGGTTGGTAAGATCACACCAAAAGGCGAAAGCCCGATGACACCGGAAGAAAAACTTCTTCGTGCCATCTTTGGTGAGAAAGCTTCCGACGTTCGCGATACATCACTGCGTGTTCCTCCTGGAGACACAGGGACAATCGTTGAAGTTCGTGTATTCAACCGCCACGGCGTTGAAAAAGACGAACGTGCGATGTCTATCGAGCGTGAAGAAATTGAAAGCCTCGCGAAAGACCGTGATGACGAACAAGCGATCCTCGATCGTAACGTTTACTCACGTCTATCCGATACATTGACTGGTAAAACAGCAATTGGCGGTCCAAAAGGCTTCAAGAGCGATACCAAGCTTACAACTGAGCTGATGGAAGAATACCCACGCAGCCAGTGGTGGCAGTTTGCCTTCTCTGATGAGAAGTTTATGGGCGAACTCGAAGCACTTCGTGGTCAGTATGATGATAGCCGTAAATTGCTAGAGCAGCGCTTCATCGACAAGGTTGAGAAACTACAGCGTGGTGACGAATTGCCGCCAGGCGTGATGAAGATGGTTAAAGTCTTCGTTGCGATTAAGCGTAAGATTCAGCCAGGTGATAAAATGGCTGGCCGTCACGGCAACAAAGGTGTGGTTTCAAAAATTGTACCTGTTGAAGACATGCCGTTCCTCGATAATGGTGAGCACGTAGACGTGGTTCTAAACCCGCTCGGCGTTCCATCACGGATGAACGTTGGTCAGATCCTCGAAACCCACCTTGGTTGGGCCTGTGCTGGCATGGGTCACAAGATTGGCGATATGCTTGACGAATACAAGCAGTCAGGTGATCTGGCACCAGTTCGTAAAGAGATCGAAGATCTTTATGGCGGCTCTGTCAAAAATGAGAAGGTTTCTGAATATTCAGATGAAGAAATCGAACTCGTTGGTGAGCAATTGTCTCATGGTGTTTGCATCGCGACACCAGTCTTTGATGGCGCACGTGAACCTGATGTTGTCAAAATGTTGGAAGACGCAAACTTGCATAAGTCTGGTCAGTCTATCCTTTATGATGGCCGCACAGGTGAACAGTTCGACCGTCCAGTGACAGTTGGCTACATCTACATGCTGAAACTGCACCACCTCGTGGATGACAAAATTCACGCCCGTTCGATTGGCCCTTACTCGCTTGTTACCCAGCAGCCGCTTGGTGGTAAAGCTCAGTTCGGTGGTCAGCGCTTCGGTGAGATGGAGGTCTGGGCTCTGGAAGCTTACGGCGCTGCATACACCCTGCAGGAGATGCTGACTGTGAAATCGGATGACGTGGCCGGACGGACCAAGGTCTATGAAAGCATCGTCAAAGGCGAAGACAACTTCGAAGCCGGTATTCCGGAATCGTTCAACGTACTTGTGAAAGAGGTACGCGGTCTTGGCCTGAACATGGAACTCCTGGACGCGGAGGAAGACGAGTGAGGCACGCGCCGGGGTTTTCATAAACCCCGGACCGTTTCCTGAAGCAGGAAACACCTCACTCCCTCCGCTTTCGAGACTTATCTAAGGATTTAAGATGAACCAGGAACTGACAAACAACCCGTTCAACCCCGTCGCGCCGATGAAGACGTTCGACGAAATCAAGGTCTCTCTGGCATCGCCAGAGCGGATCCTGTCGTGGTCGTTCGGTGAAATCAAGAAACCCGAGACCATCAACTACCGGACGTTCAAGCCAGAGCGTGACGGCCTGTTCTGCGCGCGTATCTTTGGCCCGATCAAAGACTACGAATGCCTGTGCGGTAAATATAAGCGCATGAAGTATCGCGGCGTTGTCTGCGAAAAATGTGGTGTTGAAGTCACGCTGCAAAAGGTCCGTCGCGAGCGTATGGGCCACATCGAGCTGGCGTCGCCTGTTGCGCACATCTGGTTCCTCAAGTCGCTGCCATCGCGCATCGGCCTGATGCTGGACATGACCCTGCGCGATCTGGAACGTGTTCTTTACTTTGAAAACTACGTTGTGATCGAACCCGGTCTGACAGACCTCACCTATGGTCAGATGATGACCGAGGAAGAGTATATGGACGCGCAGGATGCCTATGGCATGGACGCGTTCACCGCCAATATCGGTGCCGAAGCGATCCGCGAAATGCTGGCCGCCATCGACCTGGAAGCCGAAGCGGACCAGCTGCGTGCCGATCTGAAAGAGGCGACCGGCGAACTGAAACCCAAAAAGATCATCAAGCGTCTGAAAGTCGTTGAATCCTTCCTCGAGTCCGGCAACCGGCCCGAGTGGATGATCATGACCGTCATTCCGGTGATCCCGCCAGAGCTGCGCCCGCTGGTGCCGCTGGACGGTGGCCGTTTCGCGACGTCGGATCTGAACGACCTGTATCGCCGCGTGATCAACCGGAACAACCGCTTGAAGCGTCTGATCGAACTGCGCGCACCTGACATCATCGTCCGCAACGAAAAGCGGATGTTGCAGGAATCCGTCGATGCCTTGTTCGACAACGGCCGTCGCGGCCGCGTCATCACTGGTGCCAACAAGCGCCCGCTGAAGTCGCTGTCCGACATGCTGAAAGGTAAGCAAGGTCGCTTCCGTCAGAACCTTTTGGGTAAGCGCGTCGACTTCTCCGGTCGTTCGGTCATTGTGACCGGCCCCGAGCTGAAGTTGCACCAATGCGGTCTGCCCAAGAAGATGGCGCTCGAGCTGTTCAAGCCGTTTATCTACTCGCGTCTTGAAGCCAAAGGTCTGTCTTCCACTGTGAAGCAAGCCAAGAAGTTGGTGGAAAAAGAGCGTCCCGAAGTGTGGGACATCCTCGACGAAGTGATCCGCGAACACCCCGTCATGCTGAACCGTGCGCCTACCTTGCACCGTTTGGGCATTCAGGCGTTCGAGCCGGTACTGATCGAAGGTAAAGCGATCCAGCTTCACCCGCTGGTCTGTTCCGCCTTTAACGCTGACTTTGACGGCGACCAAATGGCTGTGCACGTGCCGCTTTCGCTGGAAGCACAGCTGGAAGCACGCGTCCTGATGATGTCGACGAACAACGTTCTGTCGCCTGCAAACGGCGCGCCGATCATCGTTCCGTCGCAGGATATGATCTTGGGTCTGTACTACACGACCTTGGAACGCGAAGGCATGCCGGGCGAAGGCATGGTGTTCGGCTCTGTCGAGGAAGTCGAGCACGCGCTTGGTGCCGGTGCGATCCACCTGCACTCCAAGATCAAGGCGCGGATCAAACAGATCGATGCCGAAGGCAACGAGGTGATGAAGCGTTACGACACCACGCCGGGCCGTATCCGCCTTGGCGCGTTGCTGCCGCTGAACGCCAAAGCGCCGTTCGATCTGGTGAACCGTCTGCTGCGTAAGAAAGAAGTGCAGCAGGTCATCGATACGGTCTACCGCTACTGTGGTCAGAAAGAATCCGTTATCTTCTGTGACCAGATCATGACCATGGGCTTCCGTGAAGCTTTCCGTGCCGGCATTTCCTTCGGTAAGGACGACATGCTGATCCCGGAAACCAAGTGGACCTTGGTGGACGAAACGCGCGAGCAGGTTAAAGACTTTGAACAGCAGTACATGGACGGCCTGATCACTCAGGGTGAAAAGTACAACAAAGTCGTCGATGCCTGGTCCAAGTGTAACGACAAGGTCACCGACGCGATGATGGGGGCCATTTCGGCCGAACGTCGCAACGATGACGGCGCGGTGATGGAGCCGAACTCGGTCTACATGATGGCGCACTCCGGTGCGCGTGGCTCGGTCACACAGATGAAACAGCTGGGCGGGATGCGCGGTCTGATGGCGAAGCCGAACGGCGACATCATCGAGACACCGATTATCTCGAACTTTAAAGAAGGTCTGACCGTTCTGGAGTACTTTAACTCCACCCACGGTGCCCGTAAGGGTCTGTCGGATACCGCTTTGAAAACAGCGAACTCGGGTTACCTGACCCGTCGTCTGGTGGACGTGGCACAGGATTGTATCGTTCGTATGCATGACTGTGGCACCGAAACCGCGATCACGGCTGAAGCGGCTGTGAATGATGGTGAGGTTGTCTCTTCGCTGGCGGAACGTCTGTTGGGTCGCGTTGCGGCGGATGACATCCTGCGCCCCGGGACCGACGAAGTGTTGGTGCCTGCGCAGACTGTGATCGACGAACGTCTGGCTGACATTATCGACGAAGCGGCTGTTCAATCCGCACGGATCCGCAGCCCGCTGACCTGTGAGGCCGAAGAGGGCGTCTGCGCCATGTGCTATGGTCGTGACCTTGCACGCGGTACGCTGGTGAACCAAGGTGAAGCTGTCGGCATTATCGCTGCTCAGTCGATTGGTGAACCCGGCACGCAGCTGACCATGCGTACATTCCACATTGGTGGTGTTGCGCAGGGTGGCCAACAGTCCTTCCTCGAGGCATCGCAGTCCGGTAAGGTTGTGTTCGAGAACGCTCAAACCCTTGAGAACGCCGCAGGCGAGATCATGGTAATGGGCCGGAACATGAAGCTTGCCATCGTCGATGATAACGGCGACGAGCGTGCCAGCCACAAGGTTGGCTACGGGACCAAGCTGTTCGTCAAGGAGGGTCAGTCGATCCTGCGCGGCGACAAGCTGTTCGAATGGGACCCCTACACGCTGCCGATCATCGCGGAGAAATCCGGTATGACCAAGTTCGTCGACCTGACGTCGGGGATCGCGGTCAAGGATGAAACCGATGATGCAACCGGTATGACACAGAAGATCGTGATCGACTGGCGTGCAGCACCCAAAGGCAATGAGCTGAAGCCGGAAATCATTCTGGTGGATGCCGATGGCGAGCCGGTCCGCAACGATGCGGGCAACCCGGTGACCTACCCAATGTCCGTTGATGCCATTCTGTCCGTTGAGGACCAGACTGAAATCAAGGCCGGTGACATCGTTGCGCGTATCCCGCGCGAAGGTGCCAAGACCAAGGATATTACCGGTGGTCTGCCACGTGTTGCGGAACTCTTTGAGGCACGTCGCCCCAAAGACCACGCGATCATCGCCGAGATCGACGGGTACGTCCGCTACGGTAAGGACTACAAAAACAAGCGTCGTATCTCGATCGAGTCGTCCGAGGATCCGGATCACAAGGTCGAATACATGGTGCCTAAGGGTAAGCACATTCCCGTTGCGGAAGGTGACTTTGTCCAGAAGGGCGACTACATCATGGACGGCAACCCTGCGCCGCATGACATCCTCGCGATTATGGGTGTCGAAGCGCTGGCTGACTACATGATCGACGAAGTGCAGGATGTTTATCGTCTGCAGGGCGTTAAGATCAACGATAAGCATATCGAAGTGATCGTGCGTCAGATGTTGCAGAAGTGGGAAGTCCAGGACAGCGGTGATACCACCCTGTTGAAAGGCGAACACGTCGACAAGCAAGAATTCGACCAGGCCTGTGCCAAAGCGCTGTCCAAAGGCGGGCGCCCTGCGCAGGGCGAACCGATCCTGCTGGGGATTACCAAGGCGTCGCTGCAAACACGCAGCTTCATCTCGGCGGCGTCCTTCCAGGAAACCACACGCGTTCTGACCGAAGCATCGGTTCAGGGTAAGCGCGACAAGCTGGTTGGCCTGAAAGAGAACGTCATCGTGGGCCGTCTGATCCCAGCCGGTACCGGTGGTGCGACGCAGCAGATGCGCAAGGTTGCGACAGATCGTGACAACGTGGTCATCGAGGCCCGTCGCGAAGAAGCCGAAGCCGCAGCACGTCTGGCCGCGCCAGAGCCTACAGCCGACGATGTTGTTGGTGGCGATGTCTTCGACAACGTCCCCAGCGACGACGAAAGCCGCAGCTAAGCCTAGGCTTGAAACCTGACCAACAGAGCCCCCGCCGAGAGATCGGCGGGGGTTTTTCGTTGTGGGGCAGGGGGATGAAATAGCGTCGAAAATTTGCGCCGGTGGGCTGGTTTTCCACCGCGGCTTGCGCCAATGATAAGCCAACCTAACAAACGGAAAGCCACCCGATGTCGCCAAACCTTGCCGGAGCACTTTTCATGATGGGCTCTATGGCGGCCTTTGTGTTGAACGACACGATGACCAAGACCACGGGCGGGGCGGTGCCCCTGTTCCAGCTGCTGTTCTTGCGCGGTGTGATCTCTATCTCGTTGATCGTTATGCTGTGGGGGCGGCTCGGCCCGATGCATCTGCGTCTAAGCCGGCGCGATTGGAAGCTGGTCGCAATCCGGTCTGGTGCCGAAGTCGGAGCGAGCTTTTTCTTCGTGACCGCCTTGTTCAATATGCCCTTGGCGAACCTCAGCGCCATTCTGCAATCCCTGCCGCTGACGGTGACTTTGGGCGCTGCGCTGGTCTATCGCGAAAAGGTCGGCTGGCGGCGCTTCTCTGCGATCCTTGTGGGGTTCTTCGGTGTGATGCTGATCGTCAAGCCGGGCACCGAGGGCTTCAACATCTGGTCGATCTACGCGCTGATCGCGGTGTTCTTTGTCACCGTGCGCGACCTCAGCACCCGCCGTCTGTCGAAAGAGGTCCCGTCGATGACCGTGACCTTCGCCGCTGTGCTGGCCGTGACGGGGTTTTCGACCTTCGCGCAGTTCACCACGCCGTGGGCTCCGGTCTCTTCCGCGCATTGGGTCGCCATTACGGCGGCCGCGGTCTTTGTGCTGATGGGGTATTATTTCAGCGTGCAGACGATGCGGGTGGGCGACGTATCGTTCATCGCGCCGTTCCGCTACACAGGGTTGATCTGGGCGCTTATTCTCGGGTGGTTGGTGTTCGGCGACTGGCCGGTGCCGTCAACACTCGCTGGGGCATCTATCGTCGCTGCGACGGGGCTGTTCACACTCTACCGTGAACGCATCACCACCCGCCCGTTGCCACCGCTTTAACCTTTGGCAAAGACGCGGCGCACAGTGTCGATGTCGATGGCAAAGCGGTCCTTGAACAGGATCTCTTCCTCGGTGCTGAGTGGGGATAGGTCGACCGCCCGTGCATTCTTTTGGCGTGAATCGTTAAATCCATTGTGGCCGCGGACATACATCGCAGGGTCGGGAAAGCTGAGCGCTGGCATGAAGCGGGGCAGCTTGTCATGGGCAAAGTTCATGATCGTAAGCGGACACCCCGCGTTCACGAACATTGCCAACGCCGCGGTGTAGAAGGGCCGGAACGACGGGGTCGCCGTGATACCATCTGCACCGAACTCGGCCACGTAGCCCTTGTTCCAATCAAGCGCGACGGATTTGTGCTGGACCAGTAGCGGGGCGGCGTCATCAACAGCTTTACGCAGCTTGGCCACGAAATCGACCGCAATTGCGTCGTCGTCATCAAAGCGGAATTGCACACAGGGTTCAGAGCGCGCGTGGCGGGCCTTGTTCAGAATTTCCTTCATCACCTCGCGGTGAGGGCGCGGCGGCTCTACCACAATCCGCGCTTGGGGCAGGGGGGCGAGCAAGGCCTTTAGCCGTTCCAGATGGACAGGGGGAAAGCGATCGCCGACCAGCACGATCATCTCGAAATCCGGGTCTGTTTGCGCCATCAGGCAGGGCAGGGCGACGGTTTCGAACAGGCGGAACCTTTCCTCAAGCCGCGCGGGATCATAAAGGTAGGCGATGCGATCAGCGGTGGTGTCATGCCCGACCTGAAACCCGCCAAGCGCCGGATAGGAAAAGCGGCATAGCCCAAGTACCTGCATCGTGATCCGCCCTGTCCGAATAATGTGGCATAAATATGCGCGGTAGCCGGGGTGTCTTGCAAGGTGGAATACCCGTTTGGCGTGCCGTGGGCGGCTTGGGGGCGGGGGCTGTTGACAGCGTGGACGACTCTGCCTATACGCCCCTTATCTCGGATGCGGGGGTCGCCCTGCTTTGCCGACATCATATCTACTGTGGTCACGATCCGGTCTACTGCTGACTCGATCCTCTGTTACCCCACCGCTTCGTTTTCCTCGGTACGGGAACGCTGCGGTGATTTTGCTTTGCGCCAGTGGTGTAGGGCGAAAGATAGGCTTCGTGGACGTGCGAAGTGACCGAATTTGAAACCGCACTGGGGTCCGCCCCGCTGCACCACTTATGTGAGCTAAACGGGGATAAAACCGGAATGCCAACGATCCAACAGCTGATCCGCAAACCGCGCCAGCCTAAAATCAAACGTTCGAAATCCATGCACCTGCAAGAATGCCCGCAAAAGCGCGGCGTTTGTACACGTGTTTACACCACCACACCTAAGAAGCCGAACTCGGCCATGCGTAAGGTTGCCAAAGTGCGCCTGACCAACGGTTTCGAAGTCATCAGCTACATCCCGGGTGAATCGCACAACCTGCAAGAACACTCCGTTGTTCTGATCCGCGGCGGCCGTGTAAAAGACCTTCCCGGTGTGCGCTACCACATCCTGCGCGGTGTTCTCGATACGCAAGGCGTTAAAGACCGTAAGCAGCGTCGCTCCAAATATGGTGCAAAGAAGCCAAAGTAATTTGGGTCGGTATGGGATCGCGTATCGCGGATACACGATGCCGGATCCCGCCGCCCGCCATGTTTTCCCGTAAGGGAGTGAGCCGAGTAAGACTGAGCGCCGGACGATCGGGGTGCAATATGCACCAGACGCACTGGACCAAACCTGCCTCGGCAACTGACAATTAGGAGCTTTAAATGTCACGTCGTCACGCCGCTGAAAAACGCGAAGTACTGCCAGACGCCAAGTACGGTGATCTGGTTCTCACCAAATTCATGAACAACCTGATGATCGACGGTAAGAAGTCGGTTGCGGAGCGTATCGTTTACAACGCGATGAACCGTGTTGAAGACAAAATCAAACGCGCGCCCATCGAAGTCTTCCACGAAGCGCTGGACAACATCAAGCCGTCCGTCGAAGTGCGTTCGCGCCGCGTTGGTGGTGCCACCTATCAGGTTCCTGTCGAAGTGCGCCCCGAGCGTCGCGAAGCACTGGCGATCCGCTGGTTGATCAAAGCGTCCCGCGCCCGCAACGAGAACACCATGGAAGAGCGCCTTGCCGGTGAGCTTCTGGACGCTGTTCAATCGCGCGGTACTGCTGTTAAGAAGCGCGAAGACACCCACAAGATGGCCGACGCGAACAAAGCGTTCAGCCACTACCGCTGGTAATTCGGGCGGCATAAGCCGTTCCCGTCGCGTCCCACCCCGGGGCGCGATTTATCCGTTTCAGATATATTCGAGGAAGCAGCCCAATGGCACGCGACTATCCGCTCTCACGCTACCGCAATTTCGGCATCATGGCCCACATCGACGCAGGCAAAACCACCTGCTCCGAACGGATCCTGTTTTACACTGGTAAGTCCCACAACATCGGCGAAGTGCACGACGGTGCCGCCACGATGGACTGGATGGAGCAGGAGCAGGAACGCGGTATTACAATTACCTCCGCTGCGACGACGACTTTCTGGCAGCGCCAGGAAGAGCCAACAGCCGACGCGACATCCGACACCAAGTACCGGATGAACATCATCGACACCCCCGGCCACGTTGACTTCACCATCGAAGTTGAACGTTCGCTGGCCGTTCTTGACGGCGCGGTTGCTGTTCTTGACGCCAACGCCGGTGTTGAGCCCCAGACCGAAACCGTTTGGCGCCAAGCGGACCGCTACAAGGTTCCACGCATCGTTTTCGTCAACAAAATGGACAAAATCGGCGCTGACTTCTTCAACTGCGTGAAGATGATCAAAGACCGTACCGGTGCGACACCTGCGCCGATCCAAATTCCGATCGGTGCCGAAACCGAGCTGGAAGGCATGATCGATCTGGTTACCATGAAAGAATGGGTATGGGCCGGTGAAGATCTTGGCGCGAGCTGGGAACAACGCGAAATCCGTGCCGAGTTGAAAGACCTGGCCGACGAATGGCGCGCGCATCTGATCGAGACTGCGGTCGAGATGGATGACGAAGCCATGGAAAACTACCTGATGGACGGCGCAGAGCCTGACGTCGACACCCTGCGCGGTCTGATCCGTAAAGGGACACTGGCGATCAAGTTCATCCCCGTACTCTGCGGCTCCGCGTTCAAAAACAAAGGTGTTCAGCCTCTGTTGAACGCTGTAATCGACTATCTGCCATCCCCGATGGACGTTGTTGACTACATGGGCTTCAAACCAGGCGACGAGACAGAGACCCGTAACATCGCACGCCGTGCGGATGACGACATGGCCTTCTCCGGTCTGGCGTTCAAAATCATGAACGACCCCTTTGTTGGCTCGCTGACCTTTACCCGCATCTACTCCGGTGTGCTGAACAAGGGCGACACGCTCTTGAACTCCACCAAAGGTAAGAAAGAGCGCGTCGGTCGTATGATGATGATGCACTCCAACGATCGTGAAGAAATTCAAGAAGCGTTCGCGGGCGACATCATCGCGCTGGCAGGTCTGAAAGACACAACAACCGGTGACACGCTTTGCGCCGTCAACGACCCTGTTGTACTTGAAACAATGACCTTCCCCGATCCGGTTATCGAAATCGCGGTTGAGCCCAAAACCAAGGCTGACCAAGAGAAGATGTCCACCGGTCTGGCGCGTCTGGCTGCAGAAGACCCCTCCTTCCGCGTTGAAACGGATCTGGAATCCGGTCAGACCATCATGAAGGGCATGGGCGAACTTCACCTCGATATTCTGGTGGACCGTCTGCGTCGTGAATTCAAAGTTGAAGCGAACATCGGTGCGCCTCAGGTTGCCTACCGCGAGACCATCTCGCGCGAAGCAGAAATCACCTACACCCACAAGAAGCAGTCCGGTGGTTCCGGTCAGTTCGCTGAGGTGAAGATGATCCTGATGCCAACCGAGCCAGGCGAAGGCTATTCCTTCGAGAGCCGCATCGTTGGTGGTGCCGTTCCGAAAGAATACATTCCGGGCGTCGAAAAAGGGATCAACTCGGTCATGGACTCCGGTCCTTTGGCGGGCTTCCCGGTCATCGACTTCAAGGTTGCTCTGATCGACGGTAAATTCCACGACGTTGACTCCAGCGTTCTTGCGTTCGAAATCGCGGCCCGTATGGGTATGCGCGAAGGCATGCGTAAAGCTGGTGCGAAACTGCTCGAACCGATCATGAAAGTCGAAGTTATCACTCCTGAGGATTACACAGGCGGGATCATCGGCGATCTGACATCGCGTCGCGGTCAGGTTCAGGGTCAGGACACACGCGGGAACGCAATCGCGATCGACGCACAGGTGCCGCTGGCCAACATGTTCGGCTACATCAACACGCTGCGTTCGATGTCGTCGGGTCGTGCGAACTTCACCATGCAGTTCTCGCACTACGAACCTGTTCCGCAGAACATCTCTGACGAGATCCAAGCGAAATTCGCGTAACTGGCGCGTTGCAATAACTGGGACGGCGGGGATAACCCCGCCCTACCCAAACCGTAGGGTGGGTGTTCAACCCACCGCCCAATTTGAAAACCAAGGAGGCCACCATGGCTAAGGCAAAGTTTGAACGTAATAAACCACACGTTAACATCGGTACCATTGGTCACGTCGACCACGGCAAAACCACGTTGACCGCGGCGATCACCAAGTACTTCGGCGACTTCCGCGCCTATGACCAGATTGACGGCGCGCCCGAAGAAAAAGCACGCGGCATCACCATCTCGACCGCACACGTTGAGTATGAGACCGAAGGCCGTCACTACGCCCACGTCGACTGCCCAGGCCACGCTGACTATGTGAAAAACATGATCACCGGTGCGGCGCAGATGGACGGCGCGATCCTGGTTGTGAACGCAGCTGATGGCCCCATGCCACAGACCCGCGAGCACATTCTGCTGGGCCGTCAGGTCGGCATCCCCGCCATGGTTGTCTACATGAACAAAGTAGACCAGGTGGACGATGAAGAGCTGCTGGAACTGGTTG
>JBDWKL010000001.1 GCA_039973685.1 Hyphomicrobiales bacterium | reverse complement strand
TGATGCCGTTTCCTGAATATTCGTCAGAAATTTTATCATAATCGATTGCTATTTTATGCCAGTTAAAGCCGTTTATCTCGTCGCGATCCATAGATTTTCCCCATCAATCAGAGGTCAAACCTAATAAAAAAAGACGTATATTTTATTTACATATGTATAGAAATATTTGTAATGTAGTAATATGGTTAAATGATGCTTGTCACTATTTGTATTTTATTAATAGTTAACGGTATATTTATTTGTATTGTGGTTTTTATGTTGTCAATTTAATGTTAAATTAATGAAAACAAAGTGTTTCACATTTTATCCCTGGCGCTGAATTCCAACCCACCCTGCGCGTTAAGGTGACGAACAGGCGAGTTAAGCAGGTTGTTGGCCTAAGTATGAGTAATTGAGGGTTTTCAACATCAGTATCAATTGTTCTGTAGGTCGATGGTGGAAGCCTTGGTATTTGATGCGTTTCCTTCTTCTTAATTGGTTAATTCCCATTAACTATAAAATGCTTGACGCGACTCGCTGTTTCTGAGGTAATTACGGTGAGGTAGCGTATCTTCCAATTTTAGCGTAAATGGAACTTTTGGCGTTGACGCGTCAATTGTCCGCTTCTAGTGGTTATTTCTGTTAAGCGACTGTTTTTGCGCGGTTTTGAGTATAGACGTCAGTCATTTGGTAAAATCTGCGAATCCCATCATAATTGTTGGGAATAGCGCTAAGAATAAACGGCTGGTTGGGCCAAAAGGGTATGGTATGGGTGCAGATGAATTGATTGCGCGAGATGCTGAAATGCTTTCTGAGCAACTCAGCCTGTTACGTGCGCGCCTTTTTCCTCCCACATCAAAGAAGAAATTGCGCCCGTTTACATCGGGTGAAGCGTCGCGATTGATTGGTGTTTCGGATGGTTATTTACGACAACTGGCTTTGAACGGAGAAGGCCCCTCCCCTGAAACGGATGCGCGTGGTCGCAGGCTTTATACCTTAAAAGATGTGAATGCCTTGCGGGCATATTTAGGTGATGCGCAAAAACCAGGGTCAGTGAAACAGCGCAGTTATGTGAAGCACCGCCAAGGTGGCGAACACTGTCAGGTGATCGCTGTTACTAATTTTAAGGGTGGCTCTGGAAAAACCACAACGACCGCCCACCTCGCCCAACATCTGGCATTACAAGGCTACCGAACTTTAGCTGTGGATCTTGATCCGCAAGCCTCCCTTTCTGCTTTGTTTGGCTATCAGCCAGAAATTGATCTTTCTGGAAATGATACGCTCTATGGTGCCATTCGATACGATGAGCAGCGCAGAGATCTTAGTGAGATTATTCGTGAGACATATGTTGATGGACTTGATTTAGTTCCCGGTAATTTAGAGCTTCAAGAGTTTGAACATACAACCCCACAACATCTTGTTCATCGGGATAAAAGTGAGCCTCTTTCCGATATGTTTTTTGCTCGCGTACAAACTGCATTAGCAAACGTCGCAGAAAATTACGATGTGGTGGTGATTGATTGCCCGCCTCAACTTGGCTACCTCACACTTGGTGCTCTTTGTGCCGCAACTTCTGTTTTGGTAACCGTGCACCCTCAAATGTTGGACGTGGCTTCTATGAGCCAATTCCTGTTTATGACGGCGGATTTACTAAGTGTCGTTAGTGCTGCCGGTGGTACGCTTAATTTTGACTTTATGCGGTATTTGATCACACGCTATGAACCGCAAGATGGGCCACAAACCCAAATTTCAGGTTTTTTGCGCGCCCAGTTTGCCGACCGGGTGCTAACTGCTCCAATGGTGAAGTCCACTGCTATTTCTGATGCAGGCCTCACGAAACAAACACTTTATGAAGTAGGCAGGGAGAATTTCCACCGCGCCACTTATGATCGTGCCTTGGAAGCGTTGACAGCTGTCAACAATGAGATTGAAAGCCTTATGCATGAAGCATGGGGCCGGACAACTAAGGATGGGGCATAATGGATAGTTCTAAGCTCAATATACCCTGCCCCACTGTCACTATTTCGTTTGATGAAATTTGGAAGTTTGCAGGTTTTACTCTGGCGACATGTACTTTTGATAAAGCGGTGAAACAATGAGTAAACGTCGCGATAGATTGAAAGAATTATTGAGCGGTGTTGATATTGGTGAAACTGCACCAGGTCAAAACAAGCCCTCACCAGCATCTGTAACTACATCTACTTCGCCTAAACATCGACCTTCCGGCGCTGTCCGTGCAATGGGTTTATCGCTTGATGGGTTGAAGAAAGAAAGCGAGATAGAGGTGATAACGGGCGTTCAATCGCTTGATCCAGCTTTGATAGAGCCCGCTCTTGTGAGCGATCGGCTATCTGATGGCGCGGTTCATGACCCGCAATTTGAAGAGCTAAAGAAAAGCATTCAAGATGGCGGACAACAAGTGCCTGTACTGGTTAGGCCCCATCCAGATAAAACCAAACGGGATGGCGGCCTTTTCCAAGCGGCCTATGGCCATCGGCGCATTAAAGCGGCTCAAGAACTTAGGCTGAACGTTGATGCTGTTGTCAGAGAACTTTCCGACGACGAATTAGTGCTTGCACAAGGCAGAGAGAATGGCGATCGCCGCGACTTGTCTTTTATTGAGCGGGCGTATTTTGCTAAGGGACTGGCCGACCACGGGATAGACCGTGCAACCGTTCAATCTGCCCTTGGGGTGCATAAATCTGAAATGACCAGATTGTTGCAAGTTGCGGAGGCTATCCCTATTCGCTTTGTTCGCGCCATTGGTCCTGCACCGAAAATAGGGCGTCCACGGTGGCTAGCACTTGGTGATCTCTTGTCTATACAATCCAACATCGAAAAAGCGAATAATGAGATAGCCAAATCTACCTTTGAAATGGCGGTATCTGATGAGCGTTTTAAATTGATCGTTGATCGATTGTCGAAGCCTCAGAATAAAGTTCCATCAACATTTGTGAAAACCAAAGATGGTCGCGCGCTTGCAGAGAAAAAGGGCAGGGTGCTGACTCTCAATAAGGCGGCACCTGATGGATTCGCTGATTATTTGGCACAGGAGTTACCCAGCCTTTTGACTGCATTTGAAAAGAAGAATTGAATTCGTGATTGTTGACAGATGTCAACGCGTGAATTTTGAGTACTGAGTAAACAGAAGCAACAACGAAAGAGAAAGGAAACGCGCAAAGAAAAAGGCCCCCTAATGACACGAAATCTTCGGAAGCCCTCTTCATCTGTAGCAATATGAAAGAATCACTTCCGTGCAATAAAGTCAAGACTGTGACATCAATTTCAATGTCTCAGAGCGTATTTTCTTTGCCTGATTGATATGACTCATTCACAAAACAACATAACGACGCCATTTGGCGGCGGAAAATTTTCTGCGGTCATTTTAGAGCGGCAAATTTGGTTGAATAACCAACGTGAAAAAGGGCAAGGCGGCGATAATGAAAATGCTGCGGTCAATAAATGGGATTTATTGAGAGCGCTCACTGACGCGCGCAAGATTTTCGGACTTTCTGATCGAACGATAGCCGTTTTAGAAGCCTTGGCTTCATTCCATCAAACACCTGAACTGGATGGACGTGAAGACATTGTTGTTTTTCCATCTAACATTGAACTCTCAAGACGTACCCGTGGCATGGCCCCTGCGACATTGCGCCGCCATTTGGCCGCTCTTGTAAAGGCAGGCTTAATTATTCGCCGTGATAGTCCAAATGGTAAGCGTTATGCACGCCGCAATGGGGCAGGGGGAATAGATCAAGCATTCGGATTTAACCTCGCGCCCTTTGCATTAATGGCCGCCGAAATTTTTGACAACGCAGAAGTCGCTAATGCGGAGCTTCGTACGATCCAAAAACTGCGTGCGGAAATTACGATTTTCCTTCGTGATTGTCGCCGTTTGGTAGATTTAGCCTTTGAAGACGGCAAAGCTAATGCTGCAAGAGAGGAATGGATGGCTTTCGAAGGCCGCTTAGATGCCCTCTCAGGCCGTTTAGCGAGAAATGAACCTCTGATTAGCTTGGAGCCTAAAAAGATCGCCCTTACCCAACTCCAGGCTGAAATTGAAGAGTTATGGTTGGATCAGCTTGATCTGGAAGATGACGGTGTAGGAGTTATCGATGACGAAGTAATAGAAAATATAAATATGAGCGCCAATGGCGTTATTAATGAGCGTCATATTCATAATTCAAAAACAGAATCTATTTTTGAAAAGAGTATAGACAATTTGAAGTCGAGCGGGCGGCAGGATTCCGATTATAAATTAGATGAATACGAACTTGAAACTGAAGCTAATCCAAGGGAATATCAATTAAGCCTGAGAAAATTTGAAATATGTTGCCCAGAATTTGCGGCTTATGCACCAAGCGGCCTTTCTAATTGGGTAGATGCAAAAGCGGCGGGGCATTTGGTTCGACCGATGCTTGGAATATCCGCCGACGCTTGGGAAAATGCGAAGCGTAAAATGGGCGATATTCCGGCGATTGTCGTATTAGCGTATATTTTAGAACGTTACGATGAAATAAAATCGCCTGGTGGCTATTTGCGGACGCTAACGGAACGCGCCGAGATTGGAAAATTATCGATAAAAGCTATGCTAGATAGTTTATAGGATGGAGGCTTGGCTTTATTGATAGACTAACCCAATGAGACGTCGCACCCAAATGCGCATATGGGCACTTAAATTAAGCGAGCCTCACGGGAAGCTAGAGATCCGGTTGGATCAGAACATGCAGAAGGAGCGGCTTTGCGACGAACTGGATGTGGTTTCACTGATTTTGAAGTGAGATAAGGGGAGTTTACAGTCCTGCTGCTTTTGTGAGATTCACTTTGAAGCGGTCTTTGCGCCTTTGATAGCGTCGTGTCATTTGCGGGGAGGCGTGTCCTAGTTGTTTTTGTATGTGGCGCTCATCGACATCGGCATATGAGGCAAGGCCAGCGCGTAAAGAGTGTCCAGAGAAAAGCTTTGCACGCTCTGCATCTGGAATATCTGGCCGCAGATCGGCTTTGAGCATGGTGCGTTTGATCAGTCGGGCAATGTGCTTGTCAGATAGGCGATCTGCTTGAACGCCTGAATTATCCCGCGTCACACGACGGAAGATGGGGCCGTGGGCGATCTTGGCGAAATGCAGCCATTGCTCTAACGCATGAATAGGGCAGGTTTGGTCTGATGACCCTCTGGCGATCTCAGCTTCTTTCCACCCTGTTTTTGTGCGCTGGATGATGATAGCGCCACCATCCTCAATTTCGACCCAGCCCTTGCCGTCTTCTGTGTCGTCGCGATTGACGTCGAGGTTTACGATTTCAGAGCGTCTGAGGCCGCCAGCGTATCCGATTAGCAGGATTGCTCTGTCGCGCATGTCTCTGAGGCCGAATGAGAGCTGTGACACCATCTCGATGAGCTCGTCTGGCGAAATGGGTTCTTTTTGGACAGGTGGCTTGCTGTGCTGCCTTTTAATGCCCGCAAGCACCGTTGCAATGTGGCGGTCTTTGCGATCGAGTGTTTGCCCACGTTGTTGGTAGTTCCATGAAAGACCAGAGAGGCGTCGTTCAATGGTGGTGACTGATAGGGCAGGGGAGCCATCTTGCGGGGCGGCGCATTCGGTGATGTAAAGCCCGACTAGTTGCGGGTCTGGTCGGAGAGCATCAGCACCACGTCGGCGGCACCAGCTTGAAAAGTGCGCCCAGTCTTTGCTGTATGCTTTGTTGGTGTTGTCAGCGGTGGCTTTCTCAGCGTATTCACGCGCTGTTTCCGCTAACCGCTCTAGCGAACTGGAGGGGGCTACAGAGTCTGGAACACTGATGGTGTTCTGGTGAGAATGAGTTCTCTCGTCGACGTCAGCAGAGTTTGACGGGGCAATGGCCTCTGCGCTCGATATTTCATTGTTTTTGGTATGATTGTTAGGCATCCCAGAAGAGTATCGATAAACGTCCGATAATGCAAGATTATTGGACATAATAAAGATGTTTATAGCAGGGCGGTTATATATCTTATATGTGGCATAAAGCGCCGTTGTGATTTAGGCTGCTTGTATGATTCACGCCCCCAATACAGCAAAGAGCGAACCACCAAAACCCATTTTGCCCCGATGGATCATGGATGGTTCTGTGCCAAAAGCGCCAGAAACGCTTGAAACGGCTAGCTTTGCCAGTGGGTCAGCTCTTGCATTGCTGCATGTTGCTCTCAATGATCCGAACATCAATGCTCCCGTCGAATTGCTGCGAAACCGACTGTCTCTACGCGCCGCTGCCAATTGCTTGAAACTTGAGGGGCGCGCACAAAGTGAAGCGGATATTCGCGATGCTTATCTGTTAACAGCGTCAGGCGATGCCAAAGGCCCAGCGGGTGATATGCTTGCGCTGTGGCGGTCTGGCTCTGCCCTCTCGTTTCGACACAGACGATCGCTTGAAATGGGATGGCGGGAACGCTTGTGTGCCTTGTTGCCTTTAGACATGCAGGAGCATTTTACAGGCTGGATGGAACAAGCAGAAGACTTTGCGGGTACGCCCGTGGCTAAAGCTGCATTGCTTCTTAGCAACATGATCCAAGCTTTCCCGCGCCAAGAGGCAATTGCTTTGCTCTGCGCTGACGTCACGTTGGCGCGAGCTCTTGGATGGGATAGTGCGCTTCCCTTGTTTGCGCTTCACCTCAAAGGCGGCGCGTTGCGTGCCGCGTCAAAGGGCGATGATATTCTGGTTCCATGCCACCGAGCGCTTGCGCATGCGGCTCAGGATGCTGTGCGATTAACTCATGATCTGGCGCGCCGTGCTGGCCGTCTTCGCGCAGTAGAACCAAAGCTGCGGGCGAAAGGATCACAGGAGGCTGTGCGTCTGTTTCTTTCCGAAGACGCCGTCTTACCATCAACCATGTTGTCACCGACCATTCGCGGTTCAAGCACCACCATGACACCGCGTTCTGCCCGTCGGCTCTGTGAACGCCTGACCGAATTGGGTGTGGTTCGTGAACTAACGGGCCGCGCGTCGTTCCGACTTTATGGGGTAGGGTGATGGCGGCAGTGGGTAAACTTGAAAAGCCCGAAGTTGAGGTGTTGGATCTTGAGTTAGCGGACCTGCCCGAAGACCTGCGGTGGCGCGAATGGATGAACCGCATTGAGGCTGTCATCTTTGCAAGCACCTCAGTTGTTCAGCGCGACATGCTGCAAAAGGTCGTTGGGCGGTCAGCAAATATAGAGCTGGTAATTGAGGACATTCAGGCTGAGCTAAAAGGCAAGCCGTATGAGATTGTGTCAGTGGCTGGCGGCTGGATGTTCAAAACCCGTGCCCCCTACGCGGCGGCAATCCGAGCGGCAGCTGATCGTGGTGAGCGGCACGATGACTTTACCAAAGACGAGCTGGCTGTGCTTTGTGCGGTTGCTTACCATCAACCCATAGACAGGGCAGGGCTTGCCGATATCTTTGGTAAGGAAATCAACCGCGACCTGCTCAACCGACTGCGCTACAAGAAGCTGATTGGCAATGGCCCGAAAAGCCCGCGCCCTGGAGCACCGCATACATTTGTGACCACGTCTGAGTTTTTGGCGACGTTTGATCTGCAAAGCTTGAGGGACTTGCCAGAGCTAGAGGTTTAAAGGAAACAGCAATAGGGGCGTTTCCAATCAGGTTGATGCTGCTGTTTCAAAGCCACCTTTATGTTCTTCAAATTCGGCGCTCAAATTCAATATAGTTGCTTCGTCATTTATTCTTCCAACCAGTTGCATCCCTACAGGCAATCCATCCTTAGTAAGCCCAGCAGGAACTGATGCCGCAGGTTGGCCCGTGAGATTAAATGCATAGGTGTAAAATACCCAAGAAACGATTGTGCGATCAGATAGGAAATCTGGAACATCTTTTCCAACATCGAAGGCGGCACAAGGCAAAGTTGGACTAATGAGAACATCATACCTATTGAAGAATTTTCTCATTACTTCTCTAAATTCGTACCGCTTAAACACGGAAGCATAATATTCATCCATTTCTTGAGTCACAGCCTTCTTGAGAACTTCCAGTACGGATGGATCAAGCTCATTAGGTGAGTTTTCGATCACGCCTCTTAATTTGCTTCCGACACCCGCATAAAATTCAGCAGTCCACATATCACATGGGTCATCCATTATGTGGTCGACCTGCTCGACGTCATGCCCTAAGTCTCGCAAACGAAGGACAGCATCGGAAACCACCTCCACTATCTCTTTGTCTGGTCGCGCGAAACCGAGGGTTGGGCTCCAGCAAATTTTCAGCTTTCGCTTCTCTCCCAATTTAGAAACATAATCAGGGGCCGTTTCAGCGATTGAGAACGGGTCACGAAAATCGGGGCCTGCAATCATTGATAAAACAGTTGCCGCATCTTTTACTGATCTGGTTAAGGGGCCGACATGCGCTAAAGTTGGCGTGGCAGATACGGGAAACACCGGAACACGCCCAAACTGCGCTTTAATGCCAAAAAGACCACATAGTGCTGCGGGGATGCGAACTGACCCGCCTCCATCTGTGCCTAATGCATACGGGACCAACCCTGCACCCACCATAGCAGCAGCACCACAGCTGGACCCTCCCGGCGTTTTAGATTTGTCCCATGGATTTCTAGTAATGCCTGTTAAGGGGCTATCGCCTACGGCCTTGCAACCAAATTCACTGGATGTGGACTTGCCCAATAGAACAGCGCCTGCTGCTCTAAGTCTTTTGACAGAGGGTGCATCAACTTGTGCTGGTTGAGAGCTGGTTGCTTTAGAGCCAAACCTCAGTGGCAAGTCCTTTTGAGCAATTAGGTCTTTTATGGAGGTTGGAATTCCATCTAACTTAGACAGTCGGCTGCCAGACATTTGCCTTTCATCAGCCGCTTTTGCGCACACCCGTGCGCCTTCAATATCCAAAGCTGCAAACATGTTTAGTTCTGGCTCAAGAACATCTAAGCGATCAATTACATCATCCAAAATTTCCGACGGAGAAATTGCCTTCGCCTCCAGAAGGTCAGATAACGCATCAATACCCAGCGATTTTATATCTGTCATAGCGGCAACGTCTCCAATTTAAGTAGGCAAGCCCATTTGTTGAGCTTTCCAAAAAGCTCCTCAAGATGCACATTATCCGAAATTTGTAATCCTACACGCAGTGTTTTCGATCTACTTTAAATTTGATCTAATGTAGTAGTCCGCTATTACCTGCTATTTTTTAAGCGTGTTATCATCTTCTCATTTATTAGCTCATTGAATAAATTGGAGGAGAAAATCATGAACATGAAATATATTCTTTCTAGCACAGTCGCTGGCATTGCCATGCTTGCTGTCACTTCGGCAAATTCAGATAATTTAGAAAAACTCGGTAAGTTCCAAACCACTGGCACAACTGAATTCACAACCATAGAGCAAGGTGGTGCGAATGCGGAGGCTATCCGCAATACACTGAAGCGCATCAATATGCCTAGTGGGTTCAAGATCGATCTATATGCAATCGTCCCTGACGCCCGCCATATGGCTGTTGGCCCTCAAGGTGTTGTAACGTTTGTCGGCACACGGAAAACGAAAGTTTGGTCCGTCACAGACCGCAATAAAGATCGCATCGCTGACGAAGTAAAAGACTTTGCCCCTTCAATTGATTTTACAATTCCAAATGGACCGTGCTTTTCCAAAGACGGATTTTTGTACATTGCAGAACAAAACCGCGTTTTGGTTTTCCCAGCAGCAGAGTTCTTTTACGAAAGCCCTGACGTTGCAGCCTTCAATGTTTTGAAACAAGGCGACCTCATTCCAACGTCAGAAGAAAGCTACAACCACACCGCTCGTGTTTGCGATATTGGTCCCGATAACAAGTTATACATATCGCTTGGACAGCCGTTTAATGTTGCGCCTGAAGATAAGCTCGACCTTTACAAAAAAGAGGGCATTGGTGGCATCATCCGCGTGAACACCGATGGATCGGGTCGTGAGGTTTATACCTACGGCGTTCGCAACTCTGTGGGTATGGATTTCAATCCCAATAATGGCGAGTTATGGTGGACAGATAATCAGGTAGACGGCATGGGAGATGGAATCCCGCCAGGAGAAATTAATCGCCAAACGGAAGCTGGACAAAATTTTGGCCACCCATGGTATGGCGGCGGCTTGGTTAGAACCAACGAATATAAAGACGCAACACCACCAGAAGGCATCGTTCATCCTGTTGTCGAAACAGATGCTCACGCCGCAGATCTTGGCATGGCATTTTATAGTGGCAAGATGTTCCCTAAAAAATATAAGGGCGGCATATTCTCAGCTCAGCATGGCTCTTGGAACCGCACAGATCCCGTGGGTGCTCGTATCATGTTCACCAGCGTCAATGACGATGGTAGCGTTGGCGAAACCGTGGTGTTTGCTGATGGCTGGAAAGATGAAAACGAAGAATATCTTGGCCGCCCCGTTGATGTCGCACAGTTACGTGACGGCTCAATATTGATCTCTGACGATCTTGCTGGCGCAATTTATCGAATTTCATACGATCAATAAAATCACAATATGGATGCATCGCCTGTTTTAGGCGGTGCATTCTGTTTTGATTTAAAGGAGATAAAATGATGCGATTTATAATCGTTAGTCTTTGCCTTGCAGCTTTTGCATTCACCAATGCAGCATTTGCCAGCGATATCAAACTGGGCAAAAAGAAAGCGAGAATGTGCAATGTTTGCCACGGCAAAAATGGCATCGCAACAAACCCAGAAGCGCCCAATCTTGCGGGCGAAAGTGCTGTTTATATCGAGAAACAACTGTTTGCTTTTCGAGGAGGCGAGCGCGAGCACAGGCAAATGTCGATTATTGCAAAGGGTCTAAAAGACGACGACATCAAAAACTTATCTGCATGGTACGCAGCCATGAAGGTTACCGTAGAACTTCCTGATTTGGGGGAATGATACAAGAAGCGGTCAATTTCGATTGCACCTTACTGGCCGTGTATTACCGCGTTCTCCCATTCGGATAGGAACGTACGACGCTTTAGCTTATCCAGATAGGTCATGAGGGCAGGTTCTAGGATGATTGTGATCTGTCCTGCATTGCTTTGATCTGAAATCAAAGGTGGAAGCACGTTATCAGCCGCGTTTGGTTGATGGTTGATAAGATGATCTACAAATGCCGTCGATAGTTCAGCGTTCTCAGACAATTTGGACACCATAGCAGTGCGCATCATTGTCGTGGGATAATCGGACGGCAAAATAATTTCTAATGCATCGTGAGTATCAGTTCTTGCAGAAGCATAGCTACCAAGCACGTTATATGCGACCGCTATTGTCCCGTCGGCAAGGTCATTTATCATTTCACTAGAACAACAATAAAGCTTGGCATTTAATCCGCCGATTACCTCCATGAGCCGCCAAAATGTGTCAGATGCGCGGGCGTCCTGTGTGGCAAAAAGATAACCCAAGCCAGAGCTGCGGACGTCATAGGTGCCGACCCGATTTCGGAAAACATCCGGTCGCGCTCGCATTGCCTTTATCAATTCCTGCCGCGTTCGAGGAATGGGGAAACCATCGAAAGCTTTTTTGTTAATGACGATCGTGGCAGGCTCTAACGTAAAGGCAAAGATGCTGTCTCGCCATTTTGCCCAGTTTGGTAGAGCAATATTTTCTAGCTGCCTTGCGAACCCATCATTTGCAAGTTTGAACTGAAGGTCCATGGCACTTGAAATGACCAAGTCAAAGTCTTCGGCATTAGCACGAAAAATGCGGTCCAGATCTGCGGTTCCTGTCACCATATAGTCGACGGATACATTGGGTTTGTTTTTCAAGAAATCTTTGATGACGTGCCCGAAGAAAGGCGTATCCGTACTTGAAATGATGTTGAGTTTTACTGGGGCATTCTTAGCGCCAAATAGCTGGCGCTCCTCCCAAGTCTGGGCGAATGAAAATTGAGGGAAAAGCAGAAAAATTATAACGATAAAGAAACGCATGCACCCCCCTCACTGCGGTTTGCTAATTCGAGCTTTCCGCCATGGGCAATCGCCACATCTCGGGCAATGGTAAGCCCCAGTCCTGATCCAATTTTCCCCTCTGCGTTCTGCCCGCGCTTGAACCGCTCTGCGAGCTGGTCTAGTTGATCGGGTGGAAAGCCAGGGCCTTCGTCACATACGGTTACAAATGCCTTCGATGATTTGCCGACATGCAGGGTCACAATGCTTGTATCGGGGGCATACTTAATTGCATTGTCGAGCAGATTTCGGATCGCATTTTGTAAAAGTATGGGGTCGCATTTGCAGCTTACCTCATCTGGCCCGCTCACTTGAAATTCCAGATCGTTCATCTCGGCAATTGGCGACATTTGCATCACCAAGTCACTGATAAGTTCAACGAGATTAATCGTTTTCGTTTCTAATTGATCTGCCCGAAAACTAATGATCGCATGGTCGAGCAGTTGGGTGGCTGCGCGGGAACTTTCATCAATGGCATGAACCATGGATCGAAGGGCTTGGCGATTTTCTGGTTTTTCAACCCGCATCAAGGTTCCCTCTGCGTGTGAACGCACGGTTGCAAGGGGTGTGCGAATTCGGTGTGCAGCCTCCGCGATAAAATCTTCAGATTGCTTCAATGCTCGATCAAGACGTTTCACCAAAGTATTAAGCGCATCGACAAGCGGGGTCATCTCTGAGGGAACAGATTGAAGAAAGGGTCGTAGGTCTTGTGGTCCGCGACGTGTCACTGCGCCAGTAAGCTTCTTGAGCTGCCCGATCGTGGAGGCCGTCGCCCAAAAAGAAAGCGCTGCAGCCAACATAAAAAAGCCCACGCCAAAGATCGCAGCGTTTTTTGAAATCGCTGCCAAGGCTCCAGAAAGAGCGTCTTTTGATTGCGCAACAACAACAGTGATTTTCGTCCGCGCGTTTGGCCCAACCAGTATTCGCGTCGCCGACGCTAGACGGAACAAATCGCCCCTGAACGTTTGGGATGCAAAAGAGCTTTCGCGATCACGTAAATTCTCAACTAACTGAAGGTCCTCATAACCAGACAAAAACTGGTCGTCTTGATAAATTGCATAAAAGACCCGATCATCTGATGGGGTGCGCAACATCGAAAAAGAGGCATAGGGAATATCAATTTCAATTTGGCCGTCTTTGCTGTTTGCTGCTTGCAAGATGGAAGTAACGGATGCTCCTAAAATGTTGTCTTGGCCAACTTGCGCAATTTGCACCGCATAAGCTCGGATTAGGAAAAACAACAATATCGCAAGCACTGCAGCCCCCCCAATCAGGGTAAGTGCTAGTTGATTTCGAAGAGACCCGACGACCCTTTGCTTGTCATTCATGTTCTAGCCTGTAACCCAAACCGCGGAGAGTTGTAATCGTCAAAACGGAATGTTCGAGGTGACGACGAAGCCGCCCGATATACACTTCAATAGCATTTTCCGACACGCCATTGTCATACGAGAATAATCGATCTGCTAACTTTTGTTTCGAAAAAACCTGACCTGGAGAGTTAATCAAAATCTCCAATAAACGCAGTTCCCTGTTTCGAAGGCCCACTGTTTCCCCTGCGACTGACAGGTCTCCAGCAACGGGGTCAAACGTTACGTCTGCAACTTCGATTACGGTTTGAGAGTTTCCAACCCTGCGCCTTAAAACTGCACGACATCGGGCTTCCAGTTCATTGTGGTCAAATGGTTTGGTTAGGTAGTCATCCGCCCCAAGATCAAGCATGGTAACGCGGTCAGATACCTCGCTTCGGGCGGTCAATACGATGACGGGCGTGTCCTTGGAGCCTTCTCGATGGAGTTTTAAAAACGTTCTTCCATCACCATCAGGCAGCATAATATCTAATAAAATAAGGTCGTAATCTTCGGCTTCCGAAAATGCGACGGCGTCCGAAAAGTTCGCAGCACGATCAACCACATGCCCGTCCAATTGCATCCGCGAAGAAATCGCATTTGCCAATTCTGAATTGTCTTCAACCAACAGGAATTTCATCGTCGTGATCATTCTTGGTTGTGCCGTGACAGGTCTATGTCAGGTTTGCATGCTTATAATTATTATTACTGAACCATGTTGAGGATGGTTGTCAAACGGGAGGATAGCATGAAATTTTTGAAACTGGGACGTCGAACGCTTTTGGCCGCCGCGACTGTTTTTGCATTTGCAGGACCAGTATTTGCGGACGGACACAAGGTTCTTGACAGCATTCACTTTCTTATCCCCGGCGGCGCCGGTGGTGGCTGGGACGGCACAGCTCGCGGTACAGGCGAAGCACTGACCAAATCGGGAATTGTTGGAACAGCTTCCTTCGAAAACATGTCAGGCGGCGGCGGCGGTAAAGCGATCGGCTTCCTAATTGAAAATGCCGATAGCAATCATGGTACGTTGATGGTCAACTCAACACCAATCGTAATCCGCTCACTTACTGGCGTCTTCCCGCATAACTTCCGGGACCTTTCGCTCGTCTCTGGAACAATTGGTGATTACGCGGCTTTGGTTGTCGGAAAAGATAGCTCTATCAATTCGATGGAAGGGCTGATGGCAGCCTATGATGCCGATCCAAAAGCGATTGCTATTGGCGGCGGTTCTGTACCTGGAGGCATGGACCACTTGGTTGCGGCTATGGTCATGGAAGCAGCAGGCAAAGATGCCTTGGCTGTAA
Organism: Hyphomicrobiales bacterium; assembly: GCA_039973685.1. Taxonomy (NCBI): domain Bacteria; kingdom Pseudomonadati; phylum Pseudomonadota; class Alphaproteobacteria; order Hyphomicrobiales; species Hyphomicrobiales bacterium. Next base: position 21,809 of record JBDWKL010000001.1, on the reverse strand, counting down.
AATACATACCTTATGACGCGGGCGGTAAAGCAATGGCCGCGCTTCTTTCAGGTGAAATCACCGCGATCTCAACTGGGTTCTCCGAAGCTGTTGATCTTGCAAATGCAGGTGAAGTCAAAATCATTGGCGTTACATCTGACAAACGGATCGATGCAGCACCAGATGCCAAGACCATGAAAGAGCAGGGCATTGATACCACGTTCGTCAACTGGCGCGGGTTCTTTGCGGCCCCTGGTCTGCCAGCAGATAAGCTTGCGGTGTACCAGCAGGCCCTAGCAAAAATGTATGAAACACCTGAATGGGAAGAGGTGCGTGTTCGCAATGGTTGGGTGAACATTCATAATTCAGGAGATGACTTCAAAGCTTTCTTGGAAAATCAGGAGAAAGTAATTGGCGATTTGATGAAGAAGTTGGGCTTTCTTTAGATTTGGCTGATTGGCGGGGTGAGTAATTACCCTGCCACAAAACGCAGCATTCGCTGCGCTGTTATGAATATGGGAGGCTATTGTGACACTTGATCGTTGGATCGCTCTATTACTGCTGGGTATCTGCATAGTTTATGGATATGCGGCTTGGTTCACAATGGATGCGCAGCTTGCGCCTTTCATGAAGCGCAACCCTGTCTGGCCCAGCACGTTTCCGAAGATGTTGTCCGTTTTGGGCATAATTGCATCCGCCGTCATTTTGTTCGGTTTAGAAAAGGGCGAGGAAAAGATTGGTGAAATCGATTACCGCCGTTTGACCGACTATCATCTTGGACAAGCTCTTCTCTTGTTGGGCTTGATGGTTGTTTATGCGCTCTCATTACGACCAGTAGGATTTTTAATTTCTACCTCGGGATTTTTGATCCTAGGTGCATTTATTTTGGGCGAACGTAAGTGGCATATGATGATCCTTATTGCTGCCGTAGCCACAGGTTTTGTTTGGTATCTCGTACAAGAGGTACTGGGCATTTATATGCGACCCCTTCCCGGAATTTTTGGAGGCTGACATGCTAGAGGGACTTCTAACTGGTTTACAAACTGCATTTTCGCTCCAAAACCTGCTGATGGTCATAGGCGGATGCCTGATCGGGACATTTATCGGTATGTTGCCGGGCCTTGGTCCAATGTCGATCATTGCCATCATGATACCGATCGCAATTTCCATCGGTGACCCTTCCGCCGCTCTCATTCTTTTGGCGGGCGTTTATTACGGCGCGATATTTGGTGGTTCAACATCTTCAATATTGCTCAATGCGCCAGGTGTCGCGGGCACTGTCGCCAGTAGCTTTGATGGCTACCCGATGGCGAAGCAGGGTAAAGCAGGCAAGGCTTTGACCATTGCTGCGATTTCAAGTTTCGCAGGCGGTTCAATAGGCGCGCTCTTGCTTTTGGTTTTTGCCCCAGCCTTGTCTTCTGTTGCACTGCTTTTTCATTCGGCTGAGTATTTTGCACTCATGGTTGTGGGTCTGTCCGCGATTGCGGCATTCGCTGGAACTGGTCAGGTAGCCAAGGCGCTGCTTATGACACTGTTGGGTCTTATTATGGCAACTGTTGGTGAGGGGGCATTATTCAATCTGCCGCGCTTTACCATGGGCATTTTGGATTTGCAGTCGGGATTTGGTTTCATCACGCTGGCCATGGCAATGTTTGCTTTACCTGAGGCAGTCTTTCTGGTTCTCAAGCCAAAGAATCTTGGCGCGGGGAGTGATAGTGAAATCAAAGATTTGCGAATTAATCGCGCGGAAGCAAAGGCTATTGCGCCGGTCATTGGTCGCCAATCAATCCAAGGTTTTTTCATTGGCGTTCTGCCTGGCGCTGGGGCGACAATCGCAAGTTTTCTTGGCTATGCGGTTGAAAGAAATATCGCGAAGAAAGAGGAACAAGATGAGTTTGGCAAAGGGTCTATCAAAGGCCTCGCGGCACCTGAAACGGCAAACAATGCAGCTTGTACGGGTTCGTTCGTTCCGTTGCTAACGCTTGGCATCCCAGGCTCGGGGACCACTGCTATTTTGCTCGGTGCATTACTTGCTCTCAATGTTACACCTGGGCCGCGCCTGATGATAGACGAACCTCAGATATTCTGGGCCGTGATCATGTCGATGTTTATTGGCAATCTGGTCTTGCTAATTCTTAATCTGCCGTTGATCCCCTACATAGCCAAAGTACTGGCTGTGCCGCGTAATTACCTGATCCCGTTCATTTTGTTTTTCACGCTGATGGGGGCCTATATCGGACAAAACAACGCCACGGAATTGTTGATACTGGTAGGTTTCGGTATCTGTGCAACGGCCTTGAAATTTGCAGACTATCCGCTGGCACCGTTACTGATTGGCTTCATCTTAGGTGGGATGCTGGAGGATAATTTCTCACGCTCCATGCAGTTATATGACGGAATTGCCTTTATCTGGGAACGTCCGATGACATTGGGATTGCTTGTTATCGCCGTGATCTTGGTGATCTTACCAAGCTACCGCGCACATCGTGCGAAGGCGTTATCACGTTAATTGAATTTGGGGTGCTGTTGATCAGGATGGCACGCAAACACATTCCAATTGACCGACTTTGACTTATCTTAGGTGTCACATCACGGGGATACAGATCGTGGCTTGGACGTCCGAGAATGACATAGGAGTTAAATGAATTGGGCCTGCTTGTAGGTCCGTCCCTTTCGGCAAGGCTCCGCTTGCCGCACTTATGGCAATCACTTTGGATTGCAACCATGTTTCTAAATTGGATTGACAATGCAGTTTAGAGGTTCGCTTCAGACATGTAGCTGACGCGGTTGTCGGCCCACTGAATGCCGTGGTGATTGAAAAGGATGTTTGCCAAACGGGCTTTTTCTGTATGCAATTTGTCTTCGTCCCAGCCTAACGCGAGACTGATTGCAGATGAGATCGAATTCAGAGCTTCAGAGGTAAGCCCTTGGTAAGCTATCTCCGTGCGTCGAAGAATATAATCATCCAGATGCCGCACACTTTCATGCTGACAAACCCACTGAATTTCAGCCAAAAGCAAGCCTGCAATAAGTGTCGGCTCGATGCGCTCTTTTTGGTTCATGGACGAGAGGATGGCCGTGGTTTTTTTCAATCCATATCGGTTGATTAGATTGTTTATGTGCTTTTGGGCCACTCCATATTCGGTATGTAGACCATAGGAAATTTTCTGAAATTCTGACAGAGTTTTGGGGTATTTTTTGCCGCCGCCAATCGCTTCATATTTGCTAGACTTTAAGCGCGGCTTTTGCAGATGCGCCAACACCATGTCGCCGACCTGTTCTGAAAACGCGCGAAAGGTGGTCCACTTACCACCAACCAAAGACATGACTGGAAAAGGGCGTTTTGCGCTTGGGTCCAGCGTGGGCATAGAATGATCCCGACTGACCATGCCAGGCGGCAGGCCCTTTGCATTTGGTAAGGGGCGAATGCCGGAATAGGTGAAAACGATCTGTTCACGCAAAAATTCCAGTTTTGGAAACAGGTGCTTCAAACAATCAAAGAAATAGGTGACTTCATCATCGCTGCATCTGACAAGATCAGGGTCTTTTGAGGGAATGTCAGTTGAGCCAGCAAGCACTTTCCCATGATAGACAAAAGCCAGAAGGATGCGGCCATCTTCGCCTTCGAAATACACCATTTTGTCGCCAAGAATTTCTGCGAGAACAGGATGATCTAACAGAACATGCGACCCCTTATTGCCTCCAATGAAGTGCGTTTCTTCTCCTAAAACTGCATTCACATGATCAATCCAAGGACCAGCAGCGTTGATGACAAACTTGGCGCTGAGGGCGTGTTTCTCATTGGTGATTAGGTCTTCCACAATGAGATCAGAATTTTGGAGGGAGGAGATTTGAGCATAGTTGAGAGCTGTTGATCCCTCAAAGGCAGCTTCACCATCTTCCACAAGCTCCAAAACCAAACGTTCGGGCTGGGTGATAAGCGCATCATAATAGTGCCCAAGTGCTACCACATTGGGCGACAAGGACGGCATGAAGCGGCGCAATGATTTGCCAAACAGCATGTGGTGGCGTGGCATGGTCCTTTCACGCCTTCCATACCAATCATAAATGAAGAGACCTGCTTTGATGATAAATGCACCGCGCGCGCGCATTGGAGAGGGGCGCTTTAAAAAGGTCTTGAGGGCAGGCACAACACCTTTCCAGTAAGAGGTGGCGGGGATGTAGGTTGGCAAAGGGCGTACGAAGTGGCGGGCGTTTTTTAACAATAGGTTCCGTTCCAATGTGGATTCAGCCACCAAACGAAACTCTCCCGTTTCAATGTATTTCAAACCGCCATGGATAAGTCTGGACGGGGCCGCACTTGTTCCAGAGCTGAAGTCTGATTTGTCTATCAAAAGGCATTTGAGCCCTTGCAAACACAGTTCCCGAAAGGTGCCCGCGCCATTGATGCCTGCGCCTATGATGACGACATCATATTGGGCATCCAGTTTTCTTGAGGGTTTTGATTGTGCCATTAGCTTTCGCGCCCTTTTTCCAACCGATCTAATTCAGACCATATGTTTTTCAGATGCACGATTTGGCTTTTGTAGCTTTCGAACCGATTGCGGGCCTTGGCCGATCTGTTCTCATCTGGCCGATAAATGGTGGTTTTCGGTGTAATTTTAGCAGCCGCTTCCGCCATATTCTCAAAGCAACCAACTGCGACGCCAGCACATAGGGCTACACCCCAGCAGGCGGCTTCTTCAACGTCAGCAACGTCGATTTCTTGATTGATGGCGTCTGCAACATATTGTGCCACAGCGGGGTTTCGCGAGATCCCACCCGTCAGGCATACTTTTTCAAAGTCAAAGGCCTCGCTTAGTCTTTCGATATGGACACAATGATTAAACACAATTCCTTCTAGCACAGCAGCCGTGATGTGTTCTTGACCATGCCAGCCGCGTAAACCAACAAGGCTTCCAGATGCGTCCTGTGCATAGGGCGATCCGTATAAAAACGGATGAAAGAACACGGAATTGGTGCCATCAAGCAATATGCTTTCAGCCTCTTTGGCCCGTTTGGCATGGTCACCGTCAGCCCCTTCAAGAAGCGCTGTCACATACCAATCATAGGTTCCACTGGATGCAGGCGAGATCGACATATTGTTCCAAAGGCTGTCTTCAACAGCGCTTCTGCAAAACCAATGAGGGCTGGTGATGGGCTTTGCTGAAACAACCTGATTGATCGAATAGGTTCCCGCGATGATGGATAAAGTATTCAGCTTATGGGCGTTGATGCCCAGCGCGGACGCGCAAACATCGTGCAAGCCCACAGCCACTGGTGTGCCAGCTTTCAAGCCTGTTTGATCGGCTGCTTGTTGTGTCACAACGCCAGCAACATCGGTGGGATTTAAGATTGGCGCAAGACAGTCAAAAATACCGTCCAGACCAAATATGTCAGTGGCTCTTGGGGAATAGTCTTGAGTTTGCACATCGGTAAAAGCGGTGCTGGCTTCTGTTCTATCCGTCCCGATTGCATTGGTGAGACAAAAGCGAATGTAGTCTTTGCAGGAGAAGACACTGCCTATATTGGCATAGCGCTCAGGCTCGTGTTGTTTGATCCACGCAAGAATGGCGGCTGGTGAAGAGACACCGGGTTCTTGGCCGCAAAAAGCCAAGCTATTTTTGGCGGTTCCATCACTGCGCCATTGCGCGACAATGTCATGGGCTCGACTGTCCAGTGACAATGAGCCATTGCCTAGAGGGTTTTGATTTTTATCAAGCAAATAGAGCCCATCACCATGGGCCGTTTGGGAAACAGCTGCAATTTGGGATGGGTCGATGCCGCTTTTAGTGATGACTTGTTGTATGACTTCGACACACGTTGCCCAAAGCGTCTCCAAGTCCCTTTCCACATGATGGTCTTGTGGGTGGAGCTGCGCCACCTTTTTTCGGGCAACAGCCACTGGTTCGCCATTTTCTGCATTAAACAAAACAGCCTTGGTGATTGTCAGTCCGCTATCAATCCCCAGAAGCAAAGTCATCTTAACTCACTTCAGATTGGCTAATAAGTGATCTGGCGGTGGTTTCATCAGTAATAAGGCCGTTCAGTTGGCCGCTTTTCAGCACTGCTTTGATGGGCCCAATTTTTCCAGCCCCACCTGCCAAGGCAACAACTTGACCACTTACTCTATCACCAACAGCAACTGCTAAAGTTCGTGATGTAAGATTGGTTTTGAGAGGCTCTCCGTTCTCGTTGTAAAAATGCCCAAGGAGTTCTCCAACACCGCCGCTTTTGCTGACTTCGCTTATTTCCGCGGGTTCGATCATACCCGACTGAACCAATTGTGTTTTCGGTTCAACGGTTCCGATACCAACCAATTTTAGGGACGCACTCTCAGCATAATCAAAAACGTCTTTTACACCTTTTTGAGCCAGCAGCACTTCTCGATCTTTGGATGTGTTCGCATAAAAAGGGACAGGCATGACATAGGCTTGCGCACTTGTTTTTTCAGCAATCAGATGCATGACATCATGGGGATTTGCCGCAAAATTTCGCGTGAGACCGCCCAGAAGCGAAACAAATTGCGCGCCCCTCGCATCAAGAGACGGCAGATAGCGAATTGCGGCAGCCAAGGTTCGACCATGGCCGATACCGATCAATTTGTGCTCACACAATTCCAGTTGTCGTTTGATGAAATCAGATCCAGCACTTGCCAGTGCTCTTAAAGGAAGATCATCGGTTTCATACAGATCAGGTGCAACTTCGCAGATGTCGAGATTATATGTGGTGGCCAATTTGTCGGCGAGTTCTATGCACTCGATAACATCATCATCGATTGTTACTTTCACGATGCCATCGGACACAGCTTTTGCAATCATCCTGTGCGCTTTCACAGATGGAACGCCGAGTTTTTTTGCGACCTCACTTTGCTTCAGGCCGCCGACGTAGTGAAGCCACGCAGCGCGCGCCATAAGGCTTCTATCAACGTCTGTGAACTTATTTCTCATACGCCCTCCCAACGTCGTGAGCATAGCCTAAACCCAATGCCATGACACCACTAAATCTATCCGAAAACCCTACTATCAAGAACAAAAAAGGGCTCATCAGATTATCAAATTCTCCATCATCTGAACCGCTGCCGCAGCTTCTTGGCCTTTCTTTACAAAGTGCTCTTTGAAGAACTCTATGTGTTCATCTGTGGATTGAAAGTTATGCGGTGTTAGGGAAACAGAGAAGACTGGAATGTCCGTTTCTAGCTGCACCTGCATCAACCCATCTACCACCGTCTTTGAAACAAAGTCGTGACGGTAGATGCCACCATCAACGACCAAAGCGGCGCAGACGACGGAAGAATATTGACCCGTTAAGGCCAGCCGTTTTGCAAGCAGCGGCATTTCAAACGCTCCCGGAACATCAAATTCTTGAATGTCATGGGGACCTGAATAGGCCTGTTTGAAACCTTCAAACGCTTGGTCAACAATTTCAGCGTGCCAGCGTGCTTTGATGAAGGCTATTTTTTGTATTTCTTTCATGGAACTAATCCTAAGTTTCGTTTTGGTTCCAAGGCGAACAAATGTAAGTCGCCGTTCAAATTTGACGGCTACACACATCGCTTCTCTTCCATCCGGACTTTAACCGTCGGCTCCGGAATTACACCGGATCTGCTTGACCTTCAGCGTGGCTGAAGCGCTCGCGGGCTTTAACCGCCGGTGGGGAATTTCGCCCCGCCCTGAGAATAGATGCTTGCTGAACTATGACAGCAAAAATTTCAAGTATCCTTGCTCTCCTTATGGCCTAAATTTTCAAATCTTTTTGGCCCGCATCGATATGCGGTGTCCAAAAGGCGACACTTTCGGCGATTTGCTCAATCACCTGACGGTCGTTTGGTTCACGTTCTTTGAAGCTAAGCTCTAAGCAGATTTCATTGTTATTTGCGTTGCCCTCTTTCAAAGCAGCCAAAAGGGCGGCTGGTTGAATGCGCCCCTTATCGTTGAATTCTTTGATAAAGGGGCGATGCCCGCCTTTGTCCATCAACGATTGTTTGATGTGAATGATCGGGCTCACCTCCGGCACAGCGCGAGCCCATGCGTATGGGTCAAAATCATCGGGGTTATCACTGGTGACATCGCCATGATCAATATCCGCCATCATCCACATGGGAATGGCCATATTGGCTTGAGATATTTGTTCTTGAAGTGACATGGCGGATTGGATTGTCTCACCAAATTCGCGGCCGATGCTCATGGGTTCCCAAAAAACATAATCCAGTCCGGCACCTTTTGCGTGTTCGGCAACCTCAGCCCAACACTCAATGGCAATTTTGATAAGCTCATTGCGTCTTTTCAGATCGTCAAAGTCTTTGTAGGTGAAGATAGCAAATTGCGTCCCGACAGATTTCCCACCAACATCTCCAATGATGTCCGCAAAGGTTTTAAACCAGTCGACGTAATATTGGCGTACTTCTTTATCGGGATGGCCAAAATGGTTGAGCCGACCGTAAGGACCGGTCATGCCAGATGTGACGCGAACACCTGTTCTTTGAAGAGCTGTGTCTAGCTGGCGGGTGAGGCGTTTAATGACATGGGGTTCCCAGCTTGGATTGATGAACTCATGGGTGAGTTGTAGATCACGAATTTTGATATCGCGGGCCGTTACCTCAATGAGGTCATCAATGTCTGCATAGCGATTAACAAGCGGATTGGTATTGAGGGAAAGTGTGAGATCCATATCAAGCGGCCTCTTCAAGTGTGTCCGTGAACCATTTTTCGAAAGCCTCTATCTCGTTCGCAGTCAAGTTGAGCTTATGCTTGGTTCTGCGCCACAAGATATCTTCGGCTGTCATCGCCCATTCATTTTTCACAAGGTATCGGACTTCTGCTTCGTACAGTGAAGCGCCAAAGTGTCGGCCAAGTCCTTCTAGATCACTTGCCTCACCAACAATTTTGGAAACCAGAGTTCCGTAGAGCCGCCCATAATGCTCACGTAGCTTTCTTGGCATCCATGGATAATCAGTTTTGACCTTTTCGCGGAATACTTCGAAATCAGCATTTGGCATGTCGCCACCTGGCAGGGGCGCTTTCTCTGTCCAGTCTTTGCCCATATCAGGAAAGAACTTATCAATTTTGCCAATCCCTCGTTCTGCCAATTCGCGATAGGTCGTGATTTTTCCGCCAAAGATATTGAGGATCGGCGCGCCAGCCGTTTCATCCAGATCAAACACATAATCTCTCGTTACGGCAGAGGGGTTGCCCTGTCCGTCATCAAATAGAGGGCGCACACCGGAGAATTTTTCTAGCACGTCTTCGGTTGAGAGTTTCTCTTTGAAGTATTTGTTGACGGCGGCGATCAGATAATCAACTTCTTCTTGGTCCACACTGACATCTTCCGCGCGGCCCTCATACTGAATATCGGTTGTTCCAATAAGGGCTTTGTCCCCTTCGTATGAATTGATAAAAATGACGCGCTTGTCGTGATTTTGCACCAAATAGGAGTGCGGTCCCTCCCAGAATTTTGGCACCACGATGTGCGACCCTTTAACCAGACGAACGTTACGTGGTGAGTTAGACCCAGCGACACGCGTGATTACATCCGTTACCCACGGACCTGCTGCATTTATCAGCATCTTGGCTTTGTAGTCTGTTTGAACACCTGTGAGGGAGTTTTGGGTGGTGACAATCCAATGGCCGTCTTCGCGGCGGGCAGAAATGCAAGGCGACCGCGTGATGATTTCAGCGCCTTTTTGGGCAGCGTCTAATGCGTTTAAGACCACCAAGCGGGCGTCGTCTACCCAACAATCAGAATATTCAAATCCGCGCTTAAATGTATCTTGAATGGGAGCACCTTCTGGATCTCTATGCAGATCGAGCGTGCGTGTTGCGGGGAGTTTTTTTCGGCCGCCAAGGTGGTCATAAAGGAAAAGGCCAAGGCGAACGAGCCAAGCAGGGCGATCTTGTGGGGAATGGGGTAGCACAAACCGCAAAGGCCAAATGATATGGGGGGCAGCGTTCATCAAAACTTCGCGCTCTATCAAAGCTTCCCGCACCAATCTAAACTCATAATATTCCAAATAGCGAAGACCGCCGTGAACCAGCTTACCTGATCTTGATGATGTGCCTTCTGCCAAATCATCTTTTTCACATAGAACGACTTTCAGGCCGCGACCCGCCGCGTCTCGTGCAAATCCTGCGCCGTTTATGCCGCCACCGATCACAAAGAGATCGACAATTTCATCTTTTTTCATGTGTTACTCCATGAGCCGCATGAACGGATCGTCTAGGTTTGAAATTCATCGTCATTGTTCTTTTGTCGCTCGGCGGATTGATGCCATTTTAGTCCATGTCGGCCCCATACCTTGTCGGCAGGATTTGTAGGCTGAATAGAGTTGGTCATACTTCTTGATCATTTCATTATCGACCGGATCGGGGACGCCCAAAAGAGGTGTGACCCACTCATTGATGCACGCTTCCATGTCGTCAAACGCTCCAATCGCCACTGCCGCCATCATAGCCGCCGCCGCCGCACCAGCCTCGTCTCGCGACGAGATGCGAATTGGTGCTTTCAATGATGATGATAGAATGCGGCGCAATTCATCAGAGCGCCCAGCGCCGCCCGTGATCCTGACTTCCCTTGGCAAGTCACCCATGGCTTCGTAGCAATCACGGGCTGCCATAGCCAAACCCTCAACAACGGCTCGCACCATATCGGGGTAGCTGTGATTTGCGGACAATCCATTAAACGCGGCTCTTGCATCAGCATTCAAAAAGGGACCGCGCTCCCCAGCATCAGAAATATAAGGGTGATAAAGAAGAGAACAGGGAGAAGATTGTTTGATCCAGCTGTTTAGTCGTTCCAACATTTCCTTATGGGTAGGCTTTGCGCCAAATTCAGCCGCAACTCCCGCGCCAACCTCTAAAACCCAATCAAGATTGAGCGTTGCCGCCATATTGGTTTGTGTTTGAGCCACAATATCCTCATGGGGGAGGCACAGGACATAGCCAGTATGATCTTGACCCAGCACGACATCACTTGCTTTGACAGCTTTCATGTGGACACCGGTGGACCCAAGCGTTGAACAAGCGACATCAGACTCGCCCGTGAAAATGCCCGCACCCAAAGCAGTCATGATCATATCGACATAACCAAGACTGACAGGCGTACCCCCATGCAAGCCACACATTTTTGCAGCGTTTTCCGTCAAAGCATGTGTGGTTTGAGATCCGTCTAAAATATCGGGCAGGAGATAGCGTCTGTTTGAGAGCCCCAAAGCAGCGATGACATCGTCATTGTATTGGCGTGTTCTAAAGTTGCCAAAAGTGAAGCTTGCTTCCGACGGATCAGTCGCAATAACACCAGTCATGCAATAGTAAAGCCAATCCTTGCAATGGAACGAGATTGCAGCTTGCTCAATCATCTCAGGGTGGAACCGCTCCATGTGCGCCAGTTGTGTTCCTTGCTGACAGGTGTTCAATCCAGTGCCAGTTGATTCAAAACGAAGGCGCTCCCGATCCCCATCAGCCAATGTTTCAACTGTCTGTGCCGCGCGCGCGTCAAGCCATAGCCAAGCATCCGTGAATGGCACGTTGTCTTTGTTCAACATCCATGTGCCGTCGCCTTGGCCTGTTACAGCGACAGCTGCGGTGCGATTAGCAAAATTAGAAATCTTATCAGCAAGACCCGAAATCGCTTTGGCGCAATCCTCCCATGTCCGACCCATGGGTTGGGTTGCAGCTCCATCCGAGCCGATGGCGTAAGAGTTTTCTACAGAGGAGGTCGCGATTTGTGTGCCATCCAAAAGAAAAGCGACGGCCTTCATGACAGAAGTACCTGCATCCACCCCAATAATTATATCTGGTGTCTCCGACACACGTCTCCTCCGCATTGCAGCATATGCGCGGCAGCCTATTTTCCGGCTGCTCACCCTCACCATTTGCCTTAATCCTTTTTAGCATCCCGCGAGCTTCGGTGACTATTCTTAGTCTTCCCAGACCCTCACCGGTCGTCGAAATGCGGTTTAATCTTTAGTACATTTTTTTTGCCTTGTCTGTATTTTTTTGCAGACACAGTAAAATATTTCAGATAGAACATATTGTAGACGAACAAAACTGACACGTTGTCGTGCGTGCTATTTAAACAGTGTGTAGGATGAAAGGGAATGCTCGAGTGGTCGGCTGATTGATGTCTATTTACCGCTACTGTTTGGGAGAACAGTCGATGAGAAAGCAACAGGCGGTAACGATGAAACAGACGCAGACTTAAATTGCGTTTACGGGAGGAGAGCAGATGGCTGCATCTGTGCAAGGGGGGAGCTCGGATCGAGGCTCCAAAAAAACTTGGACTGTCACGGCTATTTGCTTTGCCGCAGTGCTTGGTGCAATGGCGCTTGATACAACTGTTGTTGTGGTTGGATCAGATCAAGATTTGCGAAAACAAGCCTTTTCCCCAGATGCCTATGGCCAGACTGAATTTCCTAGAATTCAATCCCTTGTAGTTGAGCGTGCTGCCGACGCGGTCGAATTATCAACCAAGCTCAAAGCCGACAAAAAAGCCGCTATTACTGAATTTGGCACGGTGTCTGGCATATTCCCTGTTTTCCCAGTGAAATTCGAGGGAGTGGTGGGTGAAGGTAAATCTGGCATATTCGAGATAAAAGTTGATGGAATGCCGCAAGGCGCAAAAATTCGCGTTCAATCTGGCCCCGCAATCAATGGAACTGAGCTGCGCGATGTTCCAGGTGATATCGAGTTCGGTCAATTCACAAACCAAATTGAATATCAAAATGTAGGAGCCAGTATCAATAAAGCGATGAGTGCGGTGGTGTTGGTTGATCTGGATCGAGAAACCCTAAGTGGGAAGTCAGTATCGGTTGTTGGCGTTTTCAAAATGATCAATCCAAAAAATTGGCTGGTCACACCTGTAAAGTTTGACGTCAAATGATTGCAACCGCTTCGAAATTAGACAGTCCCAGTGCAGAACCTGACAACGAGGAAGTTGTTATGGCTGCGCGCCATATCTCCAAGTCATGGGGGCCTGTTCATGCTCTTAAGAGTGTCGATTTCAATATCCATAGGGCACAGGTGACGACCCTTTTTGGTGAAAATGGTGCTGGCAAATCGACTTTGATGAAGATCTTATCGGGTGTCTATGTGCCTACATCTGGCGAAATTATTCTCGATGGCAATGTTGTTGAATTGGGATCGACAACCAAAGCGCTTAGCTTTGGCATCTCGATTATCCACCAAGAGCTTAGTCTTGCTCCTAATATGAATGTTCGCGACAACATCTTTATGGGTCGGGAAATCAAGGGGTCATGGGGTGGCGTTGATTTCAAAGAAGAAGAGCGACAAACCCGCGCCTTGATGAAAGAATTGGAAGAGGACATTGATCCTCTGACCTTGGTTGAAGATTTGCGTTTGGGCCAGCAACAAATTGTCGAAATCGCGCGCGCTCTTTCGGTGAATTCTCGCATTTTGATTATGGATGAGCCAACTTCCGCGCTTTCTGCAACTGAGGTGGAAGTGCTTTTCAAGGTCATTCGTGATCTGACCTCAAAAGGCGTATCCATTGTCTATATCTCACACCATTTAGAAGAAGCGCTGCAAGTGACAGATCACGCGGTCGTTCTTCGAGATGGGAATATGACGGCTTATGCGCCGCGTTCAGACATTGATCTGGAATGGATCGTTCGCAACATGGTGGGCGAAAATTTCGATCTGGGTTCGCCGCCAATTGGCCATGAGATGGGCAGCTTCGCTCTGGAGGTCAAAGATTTATGCGTTGCAGAAGCTTCAGGCAATGGTCTTGCTGTTGATCATCTAAGTCTGTCTGTGAAAGCGGGAGAAATCGTCTGCATTTATGGCCTTATGGGCGCAGGGCGCACGGAATTTATGGAGACTGTTGCGGGTCGGATTTCGCCAATTTCTGGCGAAGTTTTGCTTCATGGAACAGATGTTTCAGGCCTTTCAATTGCTCAACGAATTGATGCAGGAATGGGCCTGGTGCCAGAAGATCGGCAGCGGGATGGGCTTGTCCAAACTATGACGGTGGGAGGCAATATGTCTTTGGCCTCAATTAGCAATTTCACCAAAAATTTCATGACATCTCGTACCGACGAAGACGCAATTGTCGCGAAGTCCATTAAAGATGTGACGGTCAAAACTGATGGGCCAAACGCTCCAATTGGCTCTTTATCTGGCGGCAATCAGCAAAAGGTCGTGATCGGTAAAATGTTAGCTACAGATCCGAGCGTCATTCTTCTGGATGAGCCGAGCAGGGGCATTGATATCGGTGCCAAGGCTGAGGTTTTTAGGCTTCTTGCCGAAAAAGCGAAAAACGGCTTAGCGGTAATTTACACCACTTCTGAAGTTGGGGAGTGCCTATCAATTGCGCATCGCGTGATCGTTATGCACCGAGGAAAAATTTCGACTGAATTCACAAAAGACGTAACAAAAGCGCAAATCATGGCTGCTTCTGGCGAAGCTGTAGTCGCATAACTGGGCATGAAGGCATGAAAAATACAGATGCGGTAGCAACAAAAACGGACGCGAATATGAAAAAACTGGATGTTTGGAAACTATTGCTTGAAGGGCGGGCCTTCTTTGCATTGATCGCTATCATTGCTGTGTTTTCCATACTTTCACCACGCTATTTTACCTTGGGCAACTTTTTGATCATGTCATCGCACGTGGCCATCTTTGGACTGATTGCCGTGGGCATGTTGCTCGTGATCCTCAATGGCGGAATTGATTTATCAGTGGGTTCAACACTTGCGCTGTCTGGCGTTTTTGCCGGTTATTTGATGCAAGGGATCGAGTTAGAGGCGCTTGGGGTTATTTTGTACCTGCCAGTTTGGGCGGTGGTTCTCTTAACTTTGGGGGTGGGTGCCTTCGTGGGCTTGGTCAATGGGGTACTGATTGCTTACATGAAGGTTCCAGCCTTTGTTGCGACCCTTGGTACTCTCTACGTCGCGCGCGGCGTTGCCTTGCTGATGACCAACGGTTTGACGTTCAACAATTTGGGTGGGAAGCCAGAACTCGGCAACACAGGCTTTGACTGGCTTGGGTTCAACCGCATCGGCAATATTCCAATCAGCGTCGTTGTGTTGGTCCTTGTGTCCTTAATTGGTGCTTTCTTATTAACACGCACATCTTTTGGTCGCTGGCTCTACTCATCAGGTGGTAACGCGCGGGCTGCGGAATTGTCCGGCGTTCCCGTGAAGCGGGTACAGATTGCGGTTTATATGTTGAGTGGTGTTTGCGCCGCAATTGCTGGGATTGTTTTAAGCTCTCAGCTTACCTCAGCAGGTCCAACAGCTGGCATGACCTATGAATTAACAGCAATTGCAGCCGTGGTCATCGGTGGTGCTGCTCTTACAGGCGGAAAAGGAACCATCCAGGGGACGCTGCTCGGCGCTTTCGTCATCGTATTTTTGTCAGACGGATTGGTCATTATCGGCGTGTCTGTTTACTGGCAAACGGTCTTCACGGGCTCCGTGATTGTGCTGGCTGTTTTGTTGAACTCAATCACATATGGAGGCGCCCGAAAATCCGCCTGACGTACAAGAATTTCAGCGCGATGTTTGGAGGAATAACATCATTCTGAAACTAGCCGCCGAAATAATTCGGCAAACACTAAACCACCCTTAGGGAGGAATATTATGTTAAAAATTACAAAGCGTGCCGTGGTCGCGGCTATGGTTTCATTGCCATTGATGATGTCAGCTTCTGTTGCCTATGCAGACGGTTTGATTTCTATCATCGTGAATGACCCAGCCAATCCATATTGGTTCACAGAAGGTGAAGTTGCTAAAAAGACAGCCGAAGAGCTGGGTTACGAAGCAACTGTGTCTGCTCACAAAGGCGATACAAATACTGAAGCAACTCTTGTTGATGCAGCTATCACCAACGGTGCAAAAGCCATCATTCTCGATCCAGCTAATGCCGATGGTTCAGTTGGCGTAGTGAAAAAAGCAAAAGCTGCCGGTATTCCGGTCTTTCTTGTAAATGCTGAAATCAACGAAAGCGGCATTGCTATTGCACAGCTGGTTTCTAACAACGCACAAGGCGCGGCTCTAGGTGCTGTTACGTGGCAAGAACTTGTTGGCGACAACGCCAAATATGTTGAGTTCTTTGGTAACCCATCTGACAACAATGCTGCGACCCGTTCCAACGGCTACAAGACTGTTTTAAGCCAGTATTCAGGTTTGGATAAAGTGGCGCAGGAAACAGCTAATTGGGACCGTACACAGGGCTACAATAAAATGCAGTCTATCATGCAAGCCCAGTCCACAATCAACGCAGTTATCTCTGGTAACGATGAAATGGCTTTGGGCGCGATTGCAGCTCTTAAAGAAGCCAACCGTCTCAATGGTGTAATCGTTGGCGGTTTTGATGGTTCACCTGATGCCGTCGCTGCAGTGAAATCTGGCGAAATGGCTTACACTGTTCTTCAGCCTGTTGCGGTCTTCTCTGCTGAAGCTGTGCGTCAAGCTGACTACTACATCAAGAACGGTTCAGCAAAAGTGTCTGCAGAAAAGCAGTTGTTTGATTGCTTGCTGATTACACCTGCAAACGTGGCTAACTACTCAGCTCCGTTTACATTGTCTCAGTAAAAATACCGCTCAACGTAAGCTAATAGTGGGGGCGCTCATAAACAGCGCGCCCATTTTTTTATTTCTGCCAAATCCGTGTAAGCTAGACTGAAGTGCAAATTGGAAAAGCATTTTACAATTTGAAAGCCTGTGGGCTTGTGTTGGAGGTCGAAGCAGAAGATGTCACCTAAGAAACTAATAAACGATCCTGATTTTCTCATCGAAGAACTCATTGAGGGAATTGTAACGGCCCACCCTAAATTGCTGCGGGTTGAAGGAAAAACCAAGCGAGCAATTGTCGCTAAAAAGGGCGCGCGGCCAGGTAAAGTTGGCGTGGTTATTGGTGGTGGTTCAGGTCACGAACCTGCGTTTGCTTGCTACGTTGGACAAGGCTTGGCTGACGCCGCTCCCATCGGTAATATTTTTGCCTCCCCCTCTCCAGCGCATATTATTGACGCTGCCCTAAGTGCTGAGCGTGGGGAGGGCGTGTTGTTCCTCTATGGCAACTACGCTGGGGACGTTATGAACTTCGACATGGCAGCTGAGCAACTAGGCCAGCAAGGGATTGATGCAAGGTCGTTCCTCGTAACCGATGATATCGCCTCGGCGCCAAAAGAAAGGTCCAGTGAGCGGCGGGGCATTGCAGGTGATTTTTTCGTTTTCAAAGTCGCAGGTGCTGCTTCTGATTTAGGGTTGAATATTGATGCAGTGATCGCTGCTGCGACAAGAGCCAACGACAACACGCGCACCATGGGCGTTGCTTTATCTGCGTGTTCGATGCCTCAAACGGGGAAAGCGAATTTTGAAATTCCCGAGGGCGAAATGGAAATTGGCATGGGTATTCATGGCGAGCCTGGTGTGGCGCGTGTCCCGATTGAAACGGCTGATGACGTTACAGACAGACTGTTGCAGCCCATTGTTGATGAATTGAAGTTGAATGCAGGTGACAGCGTCGCCGTGCTGGTCAACGGTCTGGGTTCCACCACTTTACTGGAACAATATCTTGTCCACCGGCGCGTGTCTCAAACATTGAGCACCAAGAATATTCATATCCACAACAGTTGGGTCGGGGAGTATTGTACATCATTGGAAATGGCTGGTGTCTCAGTCACCTTGATGAAGCTGGACGATGACCTTGAAACATGGCTGGACCATCCATGCCACACGCCCGCTTTAAAGGTTGGAGACGAGAGGGTTCGAGATGAAACGAAATCTCAAGAACAATCGCAATCCCAACAAACAACGCCCGAATTTAGTGGCCAAACGGGTGGGCTGGTTCAAGACAAATCTAACCTCAACATCACGGGTCATTTGACACCGACATTGTTTGTGGCGGCATTGCAAAACATCGGCGCTGCCATCATTCAATCCAAGGATGAGCTTTGCGAGTTGGATGGTGTTATCGGAGACGGCGATCACGGCATTACGATGGAGATCGGTTGGAAGGCTATTTTGACTTCGCTTGATGAGGCGTCTGATGAGACAACCATATCGGAAATTTGCATCAAATGCGCTGATGCATTTCTAGATTCAGTTGGAGCATCGGCTGGACCTCTTTACGCTTCTGCTTTCAACGCCGCAGCCCGCGCCGTGCTTGACCGTCAAAATTTAGACGCAACGGCAACAGCCGCTTTGTTATCGGCAATGGCTAAGGGTATTCAAACGCGCGGCAAAGCGTCGATTGGGGAAAAGACCATGGTCGACGCATGGGCTCCCGCATCAAAAGCGGCAATACTAAGCGCACAGCAAGGAGGGAGTATCAAAGAGGTTGCGATTGCTTCTGCACAAGCTGCACGCCAAGGCGCTGATCAGACCAAAGATTTGGTGAGCAAACGTGGCCGATCAAAAGTATTGGGTGAACGATCAATTGGGCATATCGATCCCGGTGCCCAATCAGCCGCAATTCTTCTAGGTTCGTTTGCTTCGTTTTTGAGCTCAAGGCTTTAGGCAAAGAGCGCACTCTCCTGCAAATGACCCCTTCGTGGATTAATCGCCTCAGCGATCGGTCCATTCTTATTTGTTGTATTTAGCGTCGAGTGCGTTGATGGCATTGACGTTGCCAGCAGAACGACCTTCCTCATCAAAGCTATTGGCCAAAAATGCTTCGACGATGGACTTGGCCAATTCAGGGCCAACCACGCGCGCGCCTAAGGTGATGATTTGAGCATTGTTTGATAGTGCTGCACGCTCTGCTGAGTAGGTGTCATGGCATTGTGCGGCTCTAATTCCTGGCACTTTGTTGGCTGATAGACACACGCCAATACCCGTTCCACAAACCAAAATTGCACGGTTGAATTCTCCCTCAATGACACTGCTTGCAACTCTGTCGGACAGGTTTGCATAAAAAGCATCTGGACCGCTTTCACCTTGTGATAGGTCTTCTGCTTGAAACCCTTTAGCTGCCAAATGCTCTGCTAAGACTTTCGCCAAACCTTCACCCGCGCTATCGCCTGCTACTGCTACTTTCATCTTCTTTTCCTTTTGTTTCTTTATTCAAATTGCTTTTGAGCATCGGTCCAAAATATCGAGATAGCCCTCAACGTTCCAAGCCGATCGACCAATAAACAGGCCATCAATATGTTCGCATTGGATCAACTCTTCGCAGTTGTCTGGATTGACGGAGCCACCATAGAGGCACGGCACGGGTTTTCCTAAAATGTCTGACGACAAGGCAATGATCTCGGCATGGCGTTCATTTGCGTAATCTGCCGATGCCGGAATGCCGTTTTCCCCGATCGCCCAAACCGGCTCGTAAGCCAGCAAAACGGGCGTGTCACTTGCCTCTCCAGCAATGGCTTTGAGCGCCGTGGAAACTTGTTCAGATAAGACCTCTTGGGCTTTGCCCGCCTCGCGCTCTGCGAGTGTTTCACCGATACATATGAGAGGAATGAGGCCGTGCCTTACTGCAGCGGCAGACTTCTTTGCCACTGTGTCGTTGGTTTCGCCAAAATGAGCGCGGCGTTCTGAATGGCCCAGTTCCACTATATCAAGGGCGCAGTCTTTCAGCATGATCGGTGAGACTTCGCCAGTCCAAGCTCCCGCATCATCCCAATGCATATTCTGGGCGCCAACTTTTACTGTTGTGCCTTGTAATGCTTCTTTGACCTGCCGCACAGCTGTAAAAGGGGGGATGACAAAACGTTGTATGCGCGGATCATTTTCAGGATCAGCTGCACCCAAGGACGATGTAAATGCCATTGCTTCAGCAAGGGTCTTGTTCATTTTCCAGCTGGTGCCAATCCAAAATTTAGAAGTCGTCATATTCACGCCCCTTCATTGCTCGCGACAATGAGTTCAACTCCAGAAGCCTTTGCGAGCTTTGTGAAGCTTTCATCTGGCGCTTTATCTGTGATCAAGACATCAAATTCGCCAACAGAAGCGAGCTGATATAGTGCTTGTTGATTGATCTGGTTTTTGCCGACCAACAAGACATTTTTAGTTGCCGAATTGATCATAGCCCACTTGGTTCGAACCGCCGCTTCATCCATGTAGAAAACATCAGAACCCATGACTGCAGGAGACGAAATGAAATTAATTCTAACATTCGATTGCGTTAAATCAACGTGTTTTATGGTATTATAATAAGTTCTATTGTAATTTTTGGAGCTGCCATTTGAGATTGTTCAAAATCTGGAAACGTTGATGAATGGCACATCGACAGGCGTCATCTAGCTGGAACTTCTGGCCCAGCGACGGACATCTTCATAAGAAATCACGATTTCGCATTTAAATGGCACCTTTTCAGCTAAATTTTTCGCACGTGATGACGATAAAAGGCGCCAAATATTAGGAGTCTTTTAAATACCCTCTAATATATAAGAACTTTTGCCTATTTACGATGTGTTACTTGAATAGTTCGAAATAATTTCCAAAAATTATTATTTCGTTATACATAATTCATTATTTTTACACCCAACTAAGTGGTTTTTTGGGTGTGGTGAGTATGAAACAAATTAGTACAGCAAAAGCGAATTCGTCGAATTTCGAGCAAGAACTAGAAGCACGCTTGGAACAATTATTTGCACAGTTAGAAGCGGCCAAACCTCGATCTGCTTCTGGTGATAGTGCAGATGACACCCCAGCGACAACTTCTAGTCCAAACCCTGTTGTCGTTGAGACGCAAGATTTTGTTCCGCTTCGTGATGGCGGCATTGATGGCCGTGGCGCGTTTGGTGGAAACAGACTGCTGGGCACCATTAGGCAGGCATTGGCAGATGATCTGGATTTGTCGCAGGCGCTTGGCAACGAGCGTATATTGTTTCAAAATATTGCTGATACAATTGAAGCGCAGAATTTCACACCATTTTACGAAGGCAGTGCGACAGGTTTCTTTACTGGTGATTTTTTATCGTCAGTTTCTAATGCTGGATTAACCGGGCCGTTTGCCGCAATCGCTTTTTCACCCCCGCATTTGGCGCCCTTGCTGAATGAAAGCATCGAGCGACTAATACAAACCGACCCCTTCGACGACATTCTTCCAATTGACCGTACCAACAATGTTGAAACGGTGCAGCCGAACGTCGTGATCAATAACATCTACGGCACACAAGAAGACGGTGTGTTGGAAGAGCAGTTGTTTTTAAACCCAATCATCGGCTTTACTCCTGAGATTCTAACACCGCCAACAAATGGCACGATTGTCTTTAATGATGACGGCAGTTTTGTTTTTACACCTGATCCAGATTTTTCTGGTGTTCAGGTGGTTCAAATCCAGTTCATTGACCCAAACAATGGCAGTGTGCGGATTGAAGAAATCGAAATTAACGTCGCGCCTGTTCTCGATGTTCCGATCCTTGTTGATGGTGCAACAACAGTCAATGAAGACAACACAATACCGCTGGGTCAAGATATTGATATTGCGGTTGATGACGCGACAGATGGTTCCCAAACCCTGGCGATTACGCTTACTGGCATTCCCGCAGGTGTGGTTGTAACGGCTGCAACGCAGAACGGTGTAACGCTGGTTCAACAGCCAGACGGAAGCTATGTTTTATCTGGCGGCACACCTGCTGACGTTCTTGCCGTTCTAGATACGCTTGTTTTGGATGCGCCAGAACACAATGCCGATGATTTTGTTGTCACAATCAGCGCGACAGCCACAGAAGAAGATGGAAGTACTGAAACAGTTACAGCTAATCACGCTGTGACAATTGTTGAAGTTGTCGACCAACCAACCGTGGTTGGCGGTGAGTTTGTAACAGACGAAGATGTGCCTGTTGTTCTCACGGGTCTTGGCGGTGAATTGGTCGATCAGGATGGGTCAGAAACGCTTATCTT
Source organism: Hyphomicrobiales bacterium (assembly GCA_039973685.1). NCBI lineage: Bacteria > Pseudomonadati > Pseudomonadota > Alphaproteobacteria > Hyphomicrobiales > Hyphomicrobiales bacterium. The sequence continues at coordinate 25 of JBDWKL010000001.1, read as the reverse complement.
TGAATTGGCCAATGTGCCTGAAGGA